>NZ_JAEQDE010000191.1:0-7279 GCF_020737865.1 Microcoleus sp. PH2017_35_SFW_U_B | reverse complement strand
GCAAAAATTGGCTCTCAAAAAGTCCGAAAAGATGCAGTCATTGCCGCAGACATCCTCCTGGGGGCTTCCCCCAGCTACTTCAGACCCTCTTGCCCGGAAGACTATGGGTACTGGCAGCAAAAGCAACTGGTTCTATGGACAGAAGCTTCAACTGACTGGCTCGAAGAACACGTAGGAAGCAACATCCTTCAAACCGCCCTGCACCTCGATGAAGCCACTCCCCACATCCACTGTCTCTGGGTACCTATCAACAATGAGGGAAAACTGAGCTACAGAAGTACGGAGTTTGGAGGAACAAGAAGTAGCTTGAGCAAACTTCAAGACAGCTATGCCGCAGCCGTTGCCGACTTGGGCATCGAACGCGGCATCAAATTCTCGCCAGCACGGCATCAAAAAATCCGACAGTATTACACTGCTGTCAACTCCCAAGAAACTGTATTAGATTTAAACTTATGGCTTCCCGAACCAGAACCAGAAGAAACTGCCACCAATTACAGGTCTAAGTCAATTGCCTTGCTACAGACTGGTTCCGACGCCATCAACCAGATGCTTGCAGAACGGCAAAGAGCTGTAACACAACAAGAACTCGAACGAGAAAAAGCTATCCTCGCTCAAAAATATTAAGATCGAACAGAAGCTATATGGGAAATCCGATCGCCAGTTTCTAGAGCGCGTTTTCCAAAAGTTGATGCTCAATTTTACCTGGTGGGTAAATCGCAAGGATGCCGAGGGTAATAATGTCTTTCAAGGCGGATTTTTGGGCTTAGATAATATCGGCGTATTCGATCGCAGTGCGCCACTACCGACGGGCGGATATATCGACCAATCTGACGGTACTAGTTGGATGGAGATGTATTGTTTGAATATGTTAAAAATCGCGCTAGAATTGGCAAAAACTAATCCAGTTTATGAAGATATTGCTACCAAATTTTTTGAACATTATCTCTATATTGCCGATGCGATGAATCACATTGGGGAAATGGAAGATTCCTTATGGAATGAGGAAGATGGCTTCTATTACGACGTGTTGCATTTTCCCGACGATCGCCAAATTGAAATGAAAGTGCGATCGCTAGTCGGCTTAATTCCTCTATTTGCGGTAGAAATATTAGAACCAGAAACATTACAGCAATTACCCAATTTCAAAAAGCGATTGGAATGGTTCATCAAAAATCGGCACGATTTACGCCGTAATGTAGCTTGCATGGAAACCAAAGGTAAAGGCGCGCGCCGATTACTGGCGATCGTTTCTAAAGACAAACTCCAACGCATTTTACAAAAGATGCTCGACGAATCAGAATTTTTCAGCGATTACGGAATTCGGGCAGTTTCTCGCTATCATGCCGAACATCCCTATTGCTTCTATACCAACGGTACCGAGTTTCGCGTCGATTACGAGCCAGCCGAGTCTACCAGTGGTTTATTTGGTGGCAATTCCAACTGGCGCGGCCCCGTTTGGTTTCCAGTGAACTTTCTTTTAATTGAATCGCTGCAAAAGTTCCATCGCTATCTCGGCGATGATTTCAAAGTTGAATGTCCGACAGGTTCGGGGCAAATGTTGACTCTGTGGGAAGTCGCTACCGAACTATCCCAGCGACTCACCCAGATTTTCCTCCGTAACCCAGCGGGACAACGCCCAGTTTATGGGGGTACCCAGAAGTTTCAAAACGACCCGCATTGGCGCGATTTGGTGTTGTTTTATGAATATTTCCACGGCGATAATGGCGCGGGAATTGGAGCCAGTCACCAGACGGGATGGACGGGATTGGTAGCGAAGTTAATTCAACAGTTGGGGGAATATGGGGATGAAGATCGAGTAGGGGAATCGGTGCTGGAAATCGAAGCAGGTAGTGAATCGATCGTTATTTAAGTGGGATGATAAAGGTACTCAATTACCAGTAATATAGATTGCGATTGGTGCCTAACCTACTTTGTTTTTTCCTAACATTGTACAAAGTTCATCCCCGCATTTAGGGTGTAGCAAAAATTAATATGCCATACATTAATATTCAGATTACCACAGGTTCTACAAGGACACAAAAAGCTCAACTTGTTAAAGAAGTAACTGATTCTCTCGTTCGGATTCTTGGCAAAAATCCAGAACATATACACATCGTCATTCAGGAGATTGCAGAAGAAGATTGGGGATTTGCAGGACTCCTGACAGATGATTGGAAACAGCAGCAAAACTCATAAGAAGAGTGATGCTGAAGTAAATTAGATAGTTTTGTAGGGTTGGTATTTTATAAGCCTCGTTGACGAATTATGTCAAACATTTTACCTGTTTAATTACCCCAAACCTAGATGGTGGAAAGTACCCACCATCTAGTCCGACGCTGCTGCCGTAACTGCTCTACTAATCTGCACTGACTTGACTCTTCGCTTTATCTAGTCTTCTTCCCCAAGGTTTGAGAACTGAGATCGCAATAATCACAACCAAAGAAATAACTTGAACGAAAGTTCCAATTAATACACCTTTGGCATCGAAATTATAAACCAAATTATTCAGGGCTTGTAATCCCTCCTGCCCTGACAATTTTTCAGCAGTATTCCCCCACGGAAATAGCCAGAATGTGCCAAATACAACCAAACCAGTCGTTAGTATCCACTTAGTAATTACCCAATAGAACTTGATAAATCCATAATTTGTCATCCAGCACAGAAATGTTGCTGTGATGACGGAACCAATCGCTGAAGGAATGACAATCCAGTCATCTAGAAGATTAATTGCTGAATCTAGAGCATTCAGTACGTCGGCATTAACTGATGTTGTGTTTCTAAGCGACAGTAGCAGCATACTCAAGACGCTTCCCGTCCAGAGCGCAGCAAAACCAATATGCGCTGATAGCAGCCAGTTTCTCTGACGGATACTCAATTTTGGCATTTTTCCTCCAAGGTACTTCGATCGAGAACAGCACAACCGCAAGACAGCAATGCTTTTAGTCATGCGGATCAATTGCTTAATATATTGATAGTTAATATATTAAGTAATTGTCCAAAAGTCAACATCATCAGGCTGGGATCGCTAAGAAAAGTTCTGAATGATTCGATCGAGGAGCTTGAGAACGATTTCCTGCTCTGCTTCGGAAATATTTGCAGTTGCCTTTTTAACGGTATCTGCACCAAGCGGTGGCAGAATATACATGAGTCTTTTGCCTTCTTCCGTCAGCCAGATGCGGACGACACGGCGATCTGCTGAGTTTCGTTCTCGGTAAACTAGGTTGCGCTCTTCCATGCGATCGACGACTCCGGTTAGTGTTGCGCCTAGCTGTTTGAGTCTGTCAGCAATACCTGTTGTAGTAATCCCATCTTCTTCCCATAGACAGCACAGAACTAGATAGTGAAATGGAGTCAGATCGTAAGGTTCGAGCCGCTCTAGAAAATCTCTGTACATCAGTTGAGATGCCAGTTTCAGTTGATGCCCCAAGTTGTGAGGAGCGAGAGCATATTTCCATTGCTGGAGAAAATTAGCATTGGACGATGAACTAGGCATTCGATCGAGGTATTGGTGATTAAGCCAAATAGTTAATGTATTAATTATGCTATAACAATCAATTACATAAACGACCGCAAGCGTGAGTTGGAATTGTCGAAGGTAATTTAGGTCGATCGAGTGCGATCGAGTCTCTACAGACTAAATCGCGCTGGGTTTCGATCGCCGCGTTTCTCAACAAATTCTCATTTTCTCTTCAGGAGTGTTTCAGCTCGATCGGGGATCGTAGTTATTATCGAGGCAAATTTAGCTCCGCGATAACCTAACTTTATCCCCTAGCCCTGCACTATTATCCGATCGATGTCAGTGCTGGCATTCTCAAGAGTACGGCTCTAGCATTGTTGGAACGCTACCCCAACTTAAAACTGTGCGGCTTGGCGGGGACTTACGAGCAAGCTCTGGCTCAATTGCCACCAGCAGAACTGGGGAACCGCATGGTGATTTTCCTGGGTAGTACGCTAGGGAATCTAACCGATCGAGAGCGTAGCAGTTTCCTGACCCAAATTCAACAGGCACTCCAGCCTGGAGAATTTTTCCTCTTAGGCGTAGATTTACAAAAATCGATCGAGACGATTGAAGCTGCGTATAATGATGCTCAAGGGGTGACGGCTGAATTTAACCTCAATATCCTCCGCCATCTCAATCATCGCTTTGGAGGTGATTTTGCACTCGATCGATTCGAGCATTTAGCATTCTACAATCGGGAGCAACATCAGCTTGAAATGCATCTCCGCAGTTTGGTAACTCAAACTATAGCTTTTGCAAACCTAAACTATCGAGTTAAGTTCGAGGCTGGAGAAACGATTCACACCGAAATATCTCGCAAGTTTCATTTACCAACATTAGTAGATAATTTATCGGCTCATGCTTTTAAACCTTTACAATTTTGGACAGATCCACAAGATTGGTTTGGCTTGTTGCTATGTCAACGTCAATGTACTGTAGGGGAGTATCCTTAAATTCCAAGCGATCGCTATCCAACGAAAAATCAATCCACAATCAAAAATCAAAAATCAAAATGACAGCACATATCCTCTTGGTTGAAGATGAAATTAAACTCGCCCGATTTATCGAACTGGAATTAGATAGTGAGGGTTATCGCGTCAGTGTGGCACACGATGGGATGGCGGGACTGAGTTTGGCGCGGGAGGCGGCACCGGATCTAGCGATTTTGGATTGGATGTTGCCAGGACTTACAGGCGTGGAACTCTGTCGGCGACTGCGATCGACTGGTATATCTATCCCCGTAATTTTACTGACAGCTAAAGATGAAGTCGGCGATCGCGTGACGGGTTTGGATGCGGGAGCCGATGATTATGTAGTCAAACCGTTTAGTATTGAAGAACTACTCGCGCGCATCCGTTCTCATCTGCGACGCACCCAAAAAACCGACGAAGATCTGTTGCAATTTGAAGATTTAAGTTTAAATCGACGGACTCGCGAAGTCCATCGCGGTAGCAGATCGATCAATTTAACTGCCAAAGAATTTGAGTTATTACAATACCTATTGAGTCATCCTCGCCAAGTATTTACTAGAGAGTTAATTATCGAAAATGTCTGGGGATTTGATTTTCTGGGCGACTCAAATATTATCGAGGTTTACGTTCGCTATCTCCGCACGAAGTTGGAGCAAAACAACGAGCCAAGATTGATTCATACCGCGCGGGGTGTCGGGTATGCTTTGCGGGAGCAATAGCAGCGATGAAGATTTCGATTATAACGTTAAAGTTGAGCGGCAGCAGATAGCCATGGACACTCTACATTTTGTGGATTCTCGACACAAACGGCGAATTACGCTTTGGTGAACTGAGGCGTAAAGTTGATGGCATCTCAACGAAGGTGCTTACCGAAAGATTGCGATTACTGGAATCGATTGAAGTAGTTCATCGTCACCATGAATCTACAATTCCACCTCAAGTTACCTACAGCTTGACTGAACGCGGAAAAGAGTTGTCTGGGACACTCGACCACCTCTACAAACTCGCTGTGCGTTGGTATGGCACGGAGGGAAAAACGGCTGTCTAGATTTTGCTGAATGCTAACAGATAACCTTTAGGCTGCTGTCCCTACACGTAACCCAACAGCCGACCCTCGATCGAATTCAAATTTAAAACATTTGGACTTTTATTTCGTTTCAACGCAACAGACTTCCTAGCTCTCAATATGTTTGCCAGCATTCCACCAAGACAAAGAACTCGCCGCCAGATCCAGCGGTGGTTTTTCTAAAGTTGTTGCCAGTGTATCATTCCATTTATTGTAAAAAGACATCATCGCAATCAGACTGACAATCTCCGCGATCGCTTCATCCTCAAAGTATTTACCCAATTCTCCAAAATCCTCATCCGTGACTGCATTGGGCATTTTATTAGCCTTATCAGCAACTGTCAACGCCGCGCGTTCGGCAGCCGAGAAACTGGGATGAGTCTGGTAATCGCGAATATTTTGAACTTTGTCCATCGACAACCCATATTTGAGAGCTAGCCCCGCACAATGCGCCGTACAGTACATACAACCAGCCGCACGGGATGAAACATACATCACGAGCAATCTGAGCGTCATCGAGGTTTTTCCCGCTGTCAGCAGCACTGCGCCAGTTAGTTCGACTACTGCCTTCATCACCGCAGGCTTATGTCCCATCGTCAGATAGTCATTAGGCAGAAATCCGAAAAATTCCTCCAGTTGCCCGAACATTTCATCATATGTGGCGAGTTCGGCAATGGGTTTGGGTGCAAGTCTGGGCATGGTTGTCTCCTGCGATTTGTTTGCATAATTACTCGATCGACAATTGCTCAGGCTTAAACCCTTGCGGATGGGCTATACTGATGAAACAATAGTTTTTGTCGATATAGACAAGAATACAGGTTTTTGTCGAACCCGTCAAGAATAAACATCGATAATTTTTAGCTAACTACCGATAACCATGCCGCGCCCTCGATCGTTCGATACCGATGCTGTCATAGAACAACTCTGCGATTATTTCTGGGAGCATGGCTATAGTGCGACATCTTTGGATGAGTTGGCGCAACTGCTGGGAGTCAAGCGGGGCAGTTTATTTAATGCCTTTGGCTCGAAGGAAGTGTTATTTTATGCGGCTTTCGAGCGGTACGAGCAAAAGTTTAAACTGGCGTTTGAGACGGATAAAAGTGGCGTTAACGCGATCGCCAATTATTTCCATAATGCGATCGAAATTGCGTCTACCAAAGGGATGGGGCGCGGTTGCTTTTTGGTGAATCTGTTGATGTCTGCCGAAATTCCCACTCCCGAACTTCAACAAGCGATCGATCTAGACGTAATTTTTATCAAAGACTTTTTTCACAAACATTTAGAACTAGCTCGGCTAGATGGGCAACTACCGCCGCCAATTTCTATTTCAGCCGGAGTCGATGTGTTGTTTAGTGCCACGATCGGAGTTTTCGCATTAGCGCGGATGAGAGCAACGCCTATGATGATTCAAGAGTTCGTTAAGAACAATTTTCGGGGATTGTTTCTCAAGGTGTAGGTGAGATCCTCCAACCTTGTCGAAAGAGCAAGATTTCAACAAAACAGCGCAAGAATCGGGCTTCAGCTTACTGGGGCTTTTCTCTACTATTGAGGTATGGAAATTTTTCTAGTAGTGAGCCAAAGATCGTGACTACTCAACCCATCTTCAAAACTGTAATGAACCGTGTCACTTTTGAAAGTGAAGGCGAAACCGCTCGTAAAAACATGGACAAAGCTACCCAAAAGTAGTCAATGTTAGACATCTACGTTAGTAATTTTAGTCCACAGTCCTAAAACTACAGGAAT
>NZ_JAEQDE010000190.1:0-7354 GCF_020737865.1 Microcoleus sp. PH2017_35_SFW_U_B | reverse complement strand
TGAAAATTGGCATTATTGGTGCTGGCAACATGGGTGCTGGGTTGGGTAAACTTTGGGCAAAGGCAGGACATGAAGTCGTCTTTTCTTACTCACGAGATCCAAATAAACTGATTGAGCTGGCAACAGCGGCAGGGGCGACTGCAAAAGCAGGAACAATTCAAGATGCAGCAGCACAAGACATTATTTTATTGGCTGTTTGGCTGCCAGCATTGGAAGAGGTCATTCACGCGGCTGGCTCTTTGGATGGGAAAATTATCATTACTTGTGTGAGTGGAATTCAGCCAGACTTCACGGGGCAAACAATTGGCTTGGCAACGGACTTGAAAATTTCTGTTGCTGAAACCATTCAGAAACTTCTACCAAATGCAAAAGTTGTGGAGGCATTCAATACTACATTTGCTGAAATTATTGCTTCAGACTCAAGACAATTCGGTGCTGATTTTCCTAGCGTTTTTTACTGTGGTGATGATGTTGAAGCAAAACAAATCGCTGCAAATCTCATTGAAGACTGCGGTTACAAATCAGTTGATGCAGGTAATCTTCTGGTGGCACGTACTTTAGAAACCTTAGCAAGTGCATGGGTGCAGTTTGCTGTTGCGAGTCAGCTATTTCCCAACCTTGGGTTGAAAGCTTTGCAACGTTGAGCAGCAGCATAAACCAATCAAATGCAGCGGACGGTTGAGGGTCAATGATACTGAGTTCGAGTCTCGATCTGTCTGCTGCAAAACGGTTATTATCTTCCTGGTGCGTTCTTCCGAAGATTACGCACGTTCCACAGTGTTTCTAATGTCTCTGACACTAACTTCGCAAAGCTGATGAAGTGTTTCTCATCTTCTTCCGTGAACTCCCCTTCGTACTTATCGGATAGTTGTAGCAATCCCCAGTTCATTCCATCTTGTCCGACAATCGGGGCAGCAAGCCAACCTCGCATCGGTGGATGCTTGCCCGCCTCGTTACCAAAACCTTTCCACTCAGGGTGAGCTTCGAGTTCCGCTTGGGTCATTCGTACAGGTTGATTGTGGCGCAATAACCACCCGTGTGTGCCATATCCAGTTGCAGGTGTATCGTATTTTGCCCACGCTGCATACTTCTCTGAGAGTGAGAAGAACTTCCGAATAGAACTCCAATCTTCTTGCACAATAATGGCGATCGCCGATTGATGAGCGCCAATCAAAACGCGGATCAGTTCAACTGCATTCTTCAAAACTCGATTTGCCGCTTCAATGAATTCCTCGTCGATCGCATCTGGGTTTTGAATGACTGGATTTGGCGTTGCACCTGTAACGATATTTTGGAGGTAAACATTTTGATGAGCTTCTGGCTTTACGTCAGACATCGGTTGATTCCTCCTAAGCGCAAAATATGGTTTCCGAAACTACCAAGGAACAGGCTGACCGAGGTGGAAAAAGCCCCCACTGGCACCATCATCAGGCAAGGTGGCTAACTGCACTCCGGTTTTCGCACCCTCAGTAATATCCATCATTGCGCCGTCACCGCCTAATTCGGTTTTGACCCAACCGGGATGAGCACTGTTGACCTTTACGGGTGTGTTTCGCAACTCGTGCGCCAAATGCACGGTAAAAGAATTGACCGCAGCTTTAGAGGCATCATAAGCAAAGGGTTTGGAGTCATAAATGAACGAACTTGGATCGGCGTGAAGGGTCAACGATCCTTCGATACTTGCCATATTGACAATCCGTCCACTTTGGCTCTTTAGAATCAAGGGCAACATGGCTTGAGTCACTTCAACCAAAGCAAAAAAGTTAGTGTCAAACGTCTTACGGATCATGTCAACTGATACAGAACTTGCATTACTAATTGCCCATTCACCATCCAACATGACTCCCGCATTATTAATCAGAACATCCAACTTACCGAACCGATTTTTAATCTCTTGGACGGCTGATTGAATTTGAATACTGTCATTAATATCAAGTAGAATCGCTTCGGCTTTCAATCCTTCATTTTTTAGCTTCGTTGCTGCCGCGACCGCCGCTTCAAGTTTGCGGGCTGCAATGATCACCGTCAATCCATGCTGTGCAAGCTGGCGGCTCATTTCAAACCCAAGCCCTTTGTTCGCGCCTGTCACCAATGCAACTTTACCGTTTGATTCGCTGTTGACCATTGACTTCTTCTCCTTGATTTAGGGCATTCGAGCAAATTAATCACAACACTGAACCTGAAAAATTGGCTATTTGAGGATTAACGGCGTTAAAACAGGAGCCATCAACATTTCAAACTCCAAATTAGTCGCGCTCACCACATTTTCGACAATCTTGCCCTCTCGTAGCCGCATGACATGAGTTTCAATGAAAGTGATATCCCGATTGGTAGCAGCAATCCCAAAAAATGCTTTGGTGTGTTTTTGCACAGATCGAAATCGAACGACGACTCGATCGCCTGCGGCAAACATATCTTCAACGATCATCTCTGAACCCGCAACGGGAGGAAAGGCATCGAAAAAGGCACTAAATATTTGTATGTAAGCTTCCCGTCCGTCAATTGGCCCATCTGGCTTTAATCCGGTGATTGCCTGCACATTCTCATGTAGTACATCCGCCGCGATCGCCATATTGCCCTTGCCCAAAAACTGCTCGATAAAGATCCGGGCGATCGCCAAGTTTTGTTCTTCAGTTGGAGTCATCGTTATTCCTCACTGTAGTTGTGTTGTCTCTTCGGTTCGATTGATTACCAATCCAGTGCGATCGCGCCCCCAAACTTCCGCATCTCAGCAAAGAAGTTACCCTGTGAGCCGCCCTCTGGAAGAGTTGCCAGATACACAGCGGTTTCAGCTCCTTCATCCGCTGTAAAGGGCGCATCAGGGCCACCCATATCCGTTTTCATCCAGCCAGGAGAATAAGCATTTACCAAAATGTTTGTACCTCTTTAGTGAAGGCATTGGCCAATTCCTGCATCCGGGGTTCATGGCGCACAGGTGCGTAGGGATAGGGTTGGCTGCGGGTTGGTTCCGTGGGGTCAAGGCCTGCCTGCCCATGCACATCATAAAGCTGCTCGGCTTGGGCGTAATAGGGCTCAAAATCGGCATATTTCACCGCCCATTCTGGCGAAATGCCATCCTGGTGCGTGACCTGTTCAAAATCGCGCTCTCGCATCCGCAAGAGGGCAGCCCCGTAGACTTTGGTGTTACCGCCCACCCAATAGCCCGTGGCCGGTCGGAAGGCTTTCCCGTTGGTGTCAAACCACTGTTCTTGGGTGTGATAGCGTTCCCGTTGATACACTTCTAACGCACTCCAGTTTTCCTTTTCTCTCGGCAAGAAGGATCCGCGTTCTAGAATCAAAATCTTTTTGCCGCTGGCCGCTAGATGATAGGCCAACGTGCCGCCACCTGCGCCGGTGCCGATAATGATTGCATCGTAATGAGTGTTGGTAGCCATGAATGGGTTCCTCGCCGGTTAGGGAATTGACTGATTGAATTGGTGTGAATACGGTATGAAAGGCTAAATATGCCAGTCATAGAAACCAGTATCGACAAAGCTTGGGGATTTTTAACTTATTTTTTTCATACCCTGATTAAGCAACGCCAGGTTTTCAATGTAGGCATGATTTAACATCCAAACTATCAACGAATCATTTTAGTAATCGATCGCTCAAATCCACCCGGCCATCTCGGTCATAGTTGCAGCGAAAAATACAACGTTTGGGATTATCGTGGTGGAGCTTGGCGCACTTGACAGCGCGATCGCCAAACAACTCAGTATACAAACCCGCCGCTGATAACATTCCGATCGGGGGCACGATTACATACAGCCAGAAGTCCGTCCAAACATTGGCCGGTAAAGCCGACGCCAAACTTCGCGCCGGATTCATGCTAAAGCCCGATAATGGCGCTTCAAAGGTAATGTAAAGCATGACGAGAAATCCCGATAACAGGCCAGTGTAGCGATGCAGTTTTTGGTGATTACTCGTGAATAACACCATCATCATCATCACAAAGGCCACCAACCATTCACCCATCACGGCTCCGAGCCAACCCAGCGCACCGGGAACCGTGACAATATAATTAATCGGAGGTTGGATAAATACTTGACCCAACGCGAATGCGACTAAATAAATACCGGCTAATCCGCCTAGACATTGAAACAACACATAGAACAACGCATCCAGCAACTTAACTTTGCCCAGTCGATAGAAGGTCAACGTCACCGCTGGATTCATGTGCGCGCCCGATTGTTGACCCCAAGGTGAATGGATCAGGGCGATCGCCGTCAACCCCATCACAATTCCCACTAAAAACCGCCGTAGATCACCATTGGCAATGGCCTGATGTACCGGCGATTGAGGATATTCAAACAGAATCGAAAACCCACCGGCTGCGATCAAAAATAATCCCAGTAAGGCCGCTTCCATCAGGTATTCTGGTAGGTGATTGCGAAAGGTTGCTTTAAGGGTGGTCATGCTGTCCCTCCTGGGCGCGGTGGGCCGCATTTTGGTGAATCAGGGCAGCGACCAAGCCTGTCCAACCGGTTTGGTGACTCGCGCCAATTCCCGCGCCATTATCGCCGTGGAAATATTCGTGGAACAAGATGTAATCGCGCCAATGGGGATCGGTTTGGAATTTCTCAATGCCACCATACACCGGACGGCGACCCGATGCCTCGCGCTCAAACAAGGCCACTAAGCGGTGAGACAGAGCGATCGCCACTTCTCCCAAGGTCATTTCCTGCCCCGATCCCGTCGGACACTCGACTTTAAAACTGTCGCCCAGATAGCTGTGAAAGCGCTCTAAGGCTTCAATAATCAAATAATTCACCGGAAACCACACGGGGCCGCGCCAGTTGGAGTTACCGCCAAATAAGCCGGTGCTGGATTCAGCCGGTTCATACCGGACGAAATAATCATTCCCCCCTAATTGCAAGCAATAGGGATGATCCTGGTGATACTTGGAGATGGCTCGAATCCCGAACGGACTGAAGAATTCCGCTTCATCCAACATGCGTTGCAGAATCCGTTGCAGTTTGCTGCGATAGGCGATCGCCAACAACCGTCGCGCTCCCATTCCCGGTGTTTCCATACAGGCGACATTCTCTTTGAGGTCAGGGCGATTGCGAATAAACCACTGCATCCGCCGTTTGAAACCCGGAAATTTTTCCAGGGTTTCGAGTTCCAGCACGATGACAGCATAGAGCGGAATTAAGCCCACCAGCGATCGCACCTTCAACGGTAACTGTTGCCCATCGGGTAAATGTAGCGCATCGTAATAGAAGCCATCGACCTCATCCCACAGCGCAATATTGCTTTCGCCAATGCCATCGATCGCGTCGGCAATGTAGAGAAAATGCTCAAAAAACTTACTGGCAATGTCTTCGTAGCTGTCGTCGGCTTTGGCTAATTCGAGGGCGATCGCCAGCATATTCAGGCAATACATGCCCATCCAACTGGTGCCATCGGCTTGGTTGAGGTAGCCGCCCGTGGGCAATTCGGCACTGCGATCGAAAATGCCAATGTTATCCAACCCCAAAAAGCCACCCTGAAACACATTGTTGCCCGCCATATCTTTGCGGTTCACCCACCAAGTAAAGTTGAGCAGCAACTTGTGAAAGACCCGTTGCAGAAAGGCGCGATCGCCCTGCCCAGTGGATTTTTGCTCAATTTGATAGACCTGCAATGCCGCCCACGCCTGCACCGGAGGATTCACATCGCTAAATTTCCATTCATAGGCCGGGAGTTGGCCATTGGGATGCATATACCATTCACGGGTGAGGCGATCGAGTTGCAACTTGGCAAACGCCGGATCGATCATCGCTAACGGAATCAAATGAAATCCTAAATCCCACGCGGCAAACCAGGGATACTCCCACTTGTCGGGCATGGAGAGAATATCTTCACTGAACAGTGTGCCCCATTCGTGATTGCGTCCGGCTTTGCGATCGGTAGGCGGCGCGGGTTGTCCCGGATCGCCTTTCAGCCAGTCATTCACGCTGTATTGATAATATTGTTTGCTCCAGAGCAGTCCGGCAAACGCTTGGCGTTGAATATTGCGTTCATCGTCCGATTGGGGAAAGGGCGAAACCTCTTGATAGAACTGATCGGCTTCCTGTTTCCGGGTCTGAAAAATCTGCTCAAACTCAGCGCTAAACGGGGCGGACAATTGGGACCGATCGCTCAACCGCAGGCGCACGGTTTTGGTGGCTCCTGGTGCCAAGGTCAGCGAATAACGGGCGGCAAATTTCGTACCGACCCGATCGGGATTAATCGCTTGAGCATCACCATTCACCACATAGTTATTAATGCCATCTTTCACATAGGGCGATCGATTCGCTGTGCCAAACAATCGCTGATAATTGGTTTCGTTATTCGTAAATAGTAATTCTGCATCACCCTCACAGTAAAGCCAATGCGTTGCCAGGGTGGGATGCTGGGCTTCGAGTTGACTGAACGTTGGATCAGAATGCACGACTTTGATTAAAGGCGGTGTGATGTCCGGGTTCCAGTCCCAGAGATTGCGAAACCATAGCGTGGGTAATAACTGTAAGGTGCTAGCTTCACTGCCGCGATTGGCGATCGTGATTTGAATCAGAATATCTTCCGCTGTGGCTTTGGCATATTCTACAAAGACATCGAAGTAGCGATCGCCATCAAAAATACCAGTATCCAGCAATTCAAACTCGGGTTCTAGTTTGCCGCGGCGTTGATTTTCTGCGACTAATTGAGCATAGGGAAATGCCTGCTGTGGGTACTTATACAGGCATTTCATGTAGGAATGGGTCGGGGTGCTGTCGAGATAAAAATAATATTCCTTGACATCTTCGCCATGATTGCCTTCATTGCCTGTTAAGCCAAAAATGCGCTCCTTGAGAATGGGATCGTGACCATTCCACAGGGCGATCGCAAAACATAAGCGTTGTCTTGTGTCAGAAATTCCGGCAATGCCATCTTCACCCCAACGGTAGACGCGCGATCGGGCCTGGTCGTGAGGAAAATAATCCCAAGCCGAGCCATCGGGGCTGTAATCCTCCCGCACCGTGCCCCATTGTCGCTCACTTACATAGGGTCCCCAGCGTTTCCAGTAGGCGATCCGGTCTTGGTCTTGCTGCAATCGAAGTTTCTCTGGAATCATCAAACTTCTCCGGTACGGTGAATAACGATCTAAAGAGTTTGCTAACAGAATTCTGCGTGTTTTTAATAAAAGCAGCCTGAGAACTAGATGAGAAAGCACATCTTTGTCAGACCGGCGGCTTTGCCTGAGCACCAACTATGGTTGTTTTTTCCAGTCGTCGGTCAGTAAACCTGAGAACCGTTACATAAATCCTACCCAAAGTTACTCAAGATTGGACAATATTGGACTTTGAGCTTCGTTTACTTCCTGCTTCATCCTGGTAGTGTCGGCACTCAC
>NZ_JAEQDE010000189.1:0-3939 GCF_020737865.1 Microcoleus sp. PH2017_35_SFW_U_B | reverse complement strand
ATAGCTGGTAAAAGTATAGTCATCTATTACATGACATGGGAGGCTTCCAGTCCCTCCCCTTTCGCTTTCACTTCGAGCGGATTGACCCGCCTTGGCTGAACTACGCAGCTCTCTATCCCATTGCCAAAGGCATTTGGGATTGCTTTTCTGAGGATGTTGTAAGAACCGTTAACATCGGAGTTAATTAATTGACCGACTGATGTTCTGTATAATCCTCTTTTGATTCGCCTGCCACTAAATACGACATCCAAAGCGCTAGTATGCCCGTACACAGGAATTGGATCTAGATTCAAGAAATTAAAGTCGGCGACCCCCTCACGAGAGCCGCCGCTCTCCAAAACCGTGCGTGAAAATTTCTCTTCACACGGCTCCTCAATGACTCGGTGATTGTCACTCATACCGCGTTACCAACATATCCTCTTTCCAGAACCATTCTGTACGTGAAGGTGGCTTAGGTTTAACACTTTTACAGCTAGATTTTGTACCCCGACTGCCATCTGTAGCAGTCTTTATATCGTGGCAATGCCTGTGAAGTAAGTCCCAGTTGTCATAAGAATCCTTTCCACCTTTCGATTTAGGAATTCTGTGGTCAACTTCCATGACATCTTCGTCTCGAAAATGTAATCCGCAGTGAGAACATTTACCCTTTTGAATCTTAAGAAGTGTTGTCACTCTTTTGGGACTTTCAGGGTGTTTTCCCATTCTTATACTCCAATACACCAGGTTTCCGTCGTATGGTGACGATTCGCCTTTAACTTTGGCATGGTCTATGATTTTTATTTGACCATGTTTACGTAACCGGAGAGGGTTAGTCCCTTCTTCCCTGATTGCGAATACCCAGTGATCATTGCCTATGGTTTGCCAGTATTTATTTGACACCCATGTTTTCGATTTGTGATGGCGATGATTTGCCCAAGCTCTGAGTTTTTGATACACCAGTGAGTCTAATTTATAGAAGACTTTGCTACTTGGAACCGTTCGGTAATAATTAGCCCACCCTATAATTAGAGGATTTAACCTCTTAATTAAATCTGATTGAGATTTGGCTTTGTGGATGTCTATTATTCTTGCGATTTCTTTGAGGTGTATCTTAACTTTTGTCGGGCTTGGGGTGATGATTGTGCTGAAACCCAGTAGTTCACCTTGGGGATTTTTCCCGCTAGTATATTTGCCAGATGGATATTGCCTGACTTTGAATCCCAGGAAATCAAATCCTGGAGACTGTCCATCATGGCTGCTCATTGTGTGAGCTATCCTTGTTTTACTGAATTTTAGCTCCAAACCCATGCCTTTTAGCCATTCAGAGATTATCTCTTTACACTTTTGAACAACGGTTAAATCTTCGTGGAGAATTACGAAGTCATCGGCGTATCTTATTAAGGATATGCTTTTACATTTTTGTTGCCAGCTTACTTGCCCTTTTCCTGTTGACTTTTTGATGTCCAAGGTTTTGGCAAATTCCTTAATTCGATGTTCCATCCCGTGGAGAGCTATATTAGCCAGTAGTGGAGAAATAACTCCACCCTGTGGCGTACCCTCAAGTGTTGGAAACAACTGCTGTCCGTCCATCACCCCCGCTCTGAGCCATGCCTTGATTTGGCGGCGCAAAAGCGGGAATGTATTTAATTTTTTAAGCAGTGCTTCATGGTCGATTTTGTCGAAGCATTTGGCGATGTCCGCATCTAGCACATATTTTTGCTTATACCTAATCGCATTAAATATTGCCCCGATAGCATCTTGGCACGAGCGTCCAGGTCTGAACCCATATTGGTTCGGTTCAAATCGCGCTTCCCATTCTGGTTCTAATGCCAGTTTAACAAGCGCCTGCAATGCCCGGTCTTTCATTGTTGGGATTCCTAAAGGTCGCTTCTCTTCTGTACCAGGCTTGGGAATCCATACTCGCCTGGTTGGGCTGACCTTTGAACTCAGGTTTATATTACCTATTAGGTCAAGGCGTTGCTTTGGGGTTAGTGATTTGACACCATCCACACCTGCCGTCTTTTTTCCTTTGTTATCCTGAGTAACCCTACGAACCGCTAAGCATTTTGCAGCCCAGGACTTCATCAACAACTTTTGGAGTCTGCGAAGCGCCTTAATATCACCACGATTGGCGGCTTGATAGATTCTTTTCTGCAACTTGAACACAACTCTTTCCAGCTTTCGCCAAGGAGTCTTGTTCCATTCATACATCGGTTTTACCGTGCTCATGACTTTTATATTGCTACTGGAGGCTCTATCTTCCGAGACACCGTGGGTCTGTCTGCATATCTCCCTCGTTACAGGGGAGCTTTCGCTTTTGACCCAATCTCTCCTTGCCGTTGCATCCGGTTAGCACCTACTCTGAAAATCGACTTTTCCAGAGAGCAAACGGTAGGTTATTTCGTTCCTGTTCGTCTTTGTTTAGAGCTTTTAGGGTGGTACTTTCCACCGGGTTTATTACAGAGTGCTTGGTTGGTCAAACAAACAATTGCCAACCCTGTGGTAAATTGAAGGTAGAATCCCTTTATTACCAATCCTTGCCCTTTTGGGACTCCCAGCGTATCAACCTGTTTCGCTGGTTATCTCTCACGATGGTTCGGATGTACCTTTGCTTTTGCTACCCATAAACTCCTGCTCAACGGGATTCTAGAATAGGTTTTCCAGTTACCGCTTTTTCACCCCGCTTTACGGATTGATGGCTAATCGCTACCGTAGGGGTGATGCTTTCACCGCAGCACCAGCGGGATGGGACTTGAACAGTGTTCTCACCCACAAGACGAACAAGTTGTCATCTAACAAGGGATTAAAGTGCGAACTCAATCCATATTGGATTACCTTATTAGAGCCTGAATTCCCCCCATTTCTGGGTTTCTTCAGAACGAAACGCACATTCGACTTAGACGTGTAAGATTCTTCTTGAACAATCACCTTAATTCCCACCAATCGAGCCTTGTATTCCAACATCTCAATTAATCGAGCGTGAGGAATGCTGACAAAGTTTTGATTAGTTCGTTTTCCCAGGTTAATTTCAGTTTTCCACTGTGCATTTTTGCCAATTACTAGCGTCCCAATTTGATTTGCCGTCAGAAGTTCGACTATTAATCGACTTGTGTGATGCAAGTAATTATCGACTTTTTGGTTGCGACAGCGGGTTAAGCGTTGAAGCCGGGGTGAGGTTTTGCGCTCCCCTTTTAGTTGGGATTGCAACTGCGAAGAACGTTTGTTGTAGAACTGGTTAATCGATTTGAGTGGTCGCCCGTTAATCAAAAGAGGGATAAATCCCGGTTGATTTGAAGTTAGCGCCACTAAATTGTCCAGTCCCAAATCAATACTAGCTACGAAGTTGTTACTGCTAGCGGTGGACTCCGGTTCATCGTAAATTACCTCAATTACATAAGCATCGCATTTGGGAACCAATCTAACTTGACAAATTCGTTCGGGATTTACTTTGGTTTTGATTAAAATCTCAGTACCTGACAGTTTAATAATTCCATTTTTCAACTGCCTGCTGCTTATTGCTTGAATCGTATAAACCAGGATATTTCGACCTTTGACTTTATCTTTGTACTTAGGTAGTTTTGGACGACCCGTAAATTTAGAGGCATCTTTTTTGTAAGCTTTGAGAGCTTCAAAAAACGATTTCCAGTTTTTGTCTAACAACATCAAGATTTGCTGGCTAACCTTGGCAGGCATTGCCTTGTAAGCTGCGTGAGATTTCATCAAGCGATTCATTTCGTTGTAATTGACATAGCCCCATCCATAAATGAAACTTTGACGAAGGACATAATTGGCAGCATTGTAGAGATTCTTCGATTTAAAAGCTAGTTCGTCAATTTGGACGAAACGGCGTTCTTTCGATTTAATGATGTGACGTTCTGTTAGCTGCATTCTCAACCTCCTGACCACATAATACCATGCTTGATTACTTATGCTTACAAACTGAATGAAGTTTTACAATAC
>NZ_JAEQDE010000072.1:0-45823 GCF_020737865.1 Microcoleus sp. PH2017_35_SFW_U_B | reverse complement strand
TATATAAGCAAAGAGCGCTGAAGCGCAACTACGTACCTAATTTTTCGTTTTTTATATATATAAGCAAAGAGCGCTGAAGCGCAACTACGTACCTAATTTGTCTGACGACAATAAATTTACCCTGCCATACTAATAATGACTACTGACTAATTATAACTTGCCCTTTTCCATTGCCCACTGCATCAAACCGGGGAATAAGCGATAGGCTTCTGATGCCAAGAAAGCAGGGCCGACTGTGACTTCTGCACGCTGATTCTTCACTGCATCCCAGATAGCTTTAGCAATATCTTCCGGCTGATTTGCCCAGTCAGATTTCAGCATTTCACTCATTTGTTGGCGGCGCAATTCGACTGCGGGCTCGTCTCGATCGCGAAATTGAGCTCTTTCCAAAAAATCGCTGTTGATCAAACCCGGATGTACGGCGCAAACATGAATTCCTTGGGGCGCCAATTCCAATCGCAAAGTTTCTGTCAAACCCGTTACTGCATACTTACTGGCACAATATGCAGTCATTTGAGGTAAGGGCATTTTGCCACCAATGGAACCAACATTGACGATTGTACCCGTTTTGCGATCGAGAAAATGTGGCAAAAGTTCTTGAATTGTGTTAACGCAGCCCCAAAAATTGGTATTCATTAATTGCTGCCAATCTTCGGAGGTGGTTTGCTCGATCGCCCCTGCGAGACAAATTCCAGCATTATTCACCAAAACATCAATGTTTCCGCAGGTATCCAGGGCTTTTTGGACGATCGCCCGCACTTGTTGAATGTCACCAACATCCCCCGCAATCGCCATAGCCGAAGTGCCTTCACGCTGCACCTGAGCCGCTGCTGCTGCCAATCTTTCCGGCTCCCGAGCCACCATCACCACATCGTAACCCTGACGGGCAAATAACAGTGCCGTTGCCTTGCCACTTCCTTGAGAAGCGCCTGTAATCAAAACTGTAGGAGCCATAGATAGTTTTAAATTGGGAGTTTTCAGTGTTAACTGCGAGATTTATTGATTGTTACACATTTTTTTATTAAAAAGGTGGGGCCCGAGGATCTCGCCCCCAGCCCCTACCCTCGGCTGATTACCAGAAATAATTGGTTGAAAGCCTCTTCGTTTTAGGGAGAAATTAACAGAAGACGATTCATTACTCCAATCCTCTTCCTTCCAGGTAGAGGTTGCTGTGGGAGCATCTCAGTTTTTATAGTCCCCGCTCGCGTATTGTACAATATGCGAGCGGGGACGCTCGCACTCAATCAAAGAAAAAATGCTTTTTACAAAAATGAGATGCTTGCGGTTGTTGTTAACTATCAACTGTCAACTGTCAACTGTCAACTGTCAACACTCTTTTAAATCACCACAAAATCATTTGCTCGCAGCAGCCCGGTGACTCCACTGACATTTGCCAACACTGAGCCTGTCGCAGCAATTTTGATCGCATTTCCACTAGCAGTCTGGGTAATGTCTAACTGTCCGAAGCTCAAGCCATTGCCAAGGATAATCTTATCGCTATCAGTGTCAAAATTCGCGATCGTATCGATACCACTATCTAGATTTAACAAAAAGCGATCGCTACCTTCTCCGCCGATTAGAAAATCATTGCCCTTTTCACCACTCAGGAAATCATCTCCCAAACCACCAAGCAAAGTATCATCTCCCTTGCCGCCATACAAGCTGTCATTGCCTGCACCGCCATCCAAACTGTCAGCACCACGGCCTCCAAATAGGATATCATCGCCACTGTTACCTGTCAGCGTATCGAGTCCCTTGCCACCGTAAATGCTGTCATCGCCGGCACCACCATCGAGGGAATCACTGCCTTTTCTGCCACTGATGAAATCGTTACCGCTAGCACCTAGTAAAGTATCGTTATCATCAGTACCTACCAGATTTTTGCCCTCAAAACCGAGAAGTGTAGTAGAAGTTGTGGAAGGGTTAACATCGCCTGTGAGAATCGCAACACCGACTGCTTCCAGTTTGATCGCACTTTCACCTAAAGCCACCTTTTGAACTTTGGCAATTTCCGAGGCAATAGACTCAGGTGAAGAGTTAGATTTCACCTGATCTATCTGCTGATTAGCCTCAACCATTACCTTCGCTGTTTGCGAGGAAATTTTGGAAAGTTTTTCAGCGTCGAGATTGCTATCAACTTGTTTGACGTTAGCAATAGATTGCTGGATAATGCCTTCTACCTGCGTCGCATTGTTCAAATCCAGGGAACCGCCGGATTTAATTTTACTGTTAATTGCTGCAACAACAGCTTTGGTAATTGCACCATTATCCGCCCCAGATGCACCGTCTATTAAGCTCGTGGTTTGGGTGACGACGTTTTGGACTTTTGTCATCGCGACTAGAGTTTCGACACCACCAGGCTCATTTTTGGCCGTAGATGCGATCGGATCTAAGTCCAGTAAATCAACTCCCGCAGGAATAGACAGAGTAGATTTAACCTTTGACTCAGCTTCAGTCTGCGACATTCCCCCAGCCGTCAAATCAGTAACTAAAGTAGTTAATAGCGTGACAACAGTGGAATCTATCGGTGCTGAAACAGGAGTTGTCAGTGGCAAGCCCGTCGAAACATCCGTCCCCCCAAAAGCAACTAAATTACCTTCTTCAGGGTCAAAATTGCCATTTTTGTTCGTATCAAAACTGTCCGGGATATCGAGTTCGTATTCCCCTTTAGCATCAGTCGTCGAAAATGGTTCGCTAGCATCTTTGACTCCATTTTTGTTGGCATCAAAGAAGATAGTCGCACCCGCAATATAACCATCAACAACCACACCATTTTTAGTGACTACTAACTTGATAAAATCGCTCGCACTCGCACCGGAAGTGTCGGTTGCGGTCAACTTAATATCCAGAGACCTCCCTTTAGTAATGTCGCCACTGAAAGTACGGGTAGTAGGATTAAAAGTAATCCAACTCGGTAAAGGTTGACCGTTTTCTAAAGTGGCTGAGTAAGTTAACTTGTCACCAGAATCTGGGTCTATAAATGCCTTTTCGGGAACCGTAAACTCAAATTTGGATGATTTTTTAACTATCGGGCTGTCGTAGTACCAGGGAGTAGTTTCCTTGCTTTTGTTTAACACGGGTGGGCGGTTAGTTTCGGCGTTGGTGACGCTGACATCCTCTGCATTGAGGTTGTTGTATTTTGGATCGGTGCTGACAGCAGGGGCGGTGACAATTGTGTATTTTTTATCGTCATCTACTATCTTGTCATCAACACCTTTTACTATGACTTTTTGGGCTTGATTCCAATCGGTAGGAGTGAAGGTGAGAGAGGCTGGGGAAATAGTTCCTTCTACTGTATTGGAACTACTTAAGCCGATGCTGACATTAGCGGTGGGTTGGCTATTGAGTTTGACCGTAAATGAGTCACTGTCGCCTGATTCTGTGGTTTTTAATCCGGTTGTTGGGCTGACGGTGATTCCACCAGGTGTTGGAGTAGTAATTGGAATTGGAATTGGTTTTGGTGGAGTTGGAGTTGGAGGAATTGTAGTTGGAGTTGGAGGAATTGTAGTTGGAGTTGGAGGAATTGTAGTTGGAGTTGGAGTAATGCTGGCGGTATTAGTGAGGGTGATATCAGACGGATTTAGTTTGTCGTATTTTTTGTCAGCACTAACAGCGGGTTGGGTAATGATTGTGTAAATTTTATCGCCGTCATTTACCTTGTCGTCAACTCCTGTTACCGTTACAGTTTGCGGAGTCTCCCAATTGGTAGGATTGAAATTCAGAGAAGCTGGAGAGACTGTTCCTTCTGTTTTATCGGAACTACTTAAACCTAGGGCTACAGTAGCAGTTGGCTTGCTATTGAGTTTGACGGTAAATGTTGCCGTTCCCCCTGCTTCTGTAGTTTTTAATCCCGATATCGGAGTGATTGTAAAACCAGCAGATGTTCCAGGTGTTGGCGGTGGTGGCGGTGTTGGAGTCGGGGCGGGAGTGGGCGTAGGTGCTGGTTTTGATGTGTCGGTAAGGGGACTGGTATCGTTGATTAAAATTCTTACATTGCCAAGATAGTTGCCGGCAATGTCAGGTTTTTTATCTCCATTAAAGTCGGCATATACAGGATTAAATCCCGTCCAAGGAATGTCGGTATAAGTGTTGAATTTGCCAGTGTTGTCTCCCCACAAAATAAAGTTTGAGAGCAAATCTCCGACTACTAAATCATTTTTGCTATCAGCATTAAAGTCTAATACTTGAATTGACGAAGGGCCGATTCCTCCGAAAAAGCTGGTTGCTGTGCCAAAATTGCCTTTCCCGTCTCCAAACAGTATGGAAATGTCGTCGGAATAGTAGTTGGCTGATACGATGTCGGTTTTGCCGTCTCCGTTGATATCTCCCGCTGTAATTGTGGTGGGATATTTCCCTAGATTAAAGTTGGTAGCTTTGCCAAATTTTCCAGTACCATCTCCTAAATTCACGGAAATATTTGTTGAGTATTGGCTGGCTGTGGTTAGATCTATTTTGCCGTCTCCGTTTACGTCTGCCCAAGCGATGGAAGAGATGTCTGTTGTGATATCAATAGCCTGGGCTTTGCTAAACTTACCCGTACCGTCTCCCAAGAGGACGAAAATTTTGTTATTCGTATAGTCTACGGGGGCTAAATCGACTTTGCCGTCACCGTTGAAGTCGATCGAATAGATGAAATTAAATGGTACTCCCACCTCAAAGTTGGTGTAAGAAGTAAAGCTGCCTTTGCCGTCTCCCCACAAAATCGAATTTTTGTCAGTACCGTAGTGGCGAATAAATCTGTTTTGCCGTCACCATTGAAATCTGCGCTGCTAAAGTCGTAGGGGAATTCTCCCGTGGAGGAGTAGCTACCAATGCTGAATTTACCTGTACCGTCTCCTGGCAAAATGCCAATTTGAGTCGATAGCAAATCCATGGTTGCTAAATCTGTTGTTGAGTCGCCGTTAAATTTTCCTGCGGTGACATTTGTAATATATCTACCTGAATCGAATTCTGTTACTTTGAATGGGCTAGCCATAGTTGATTCTCCTGATTTATTTTTGGTTTGAGCTATGTTAAAAATGAATGAGAAGTTCTTACCAGTTTCATTTTTCGTACTTAAGATGCTAAAACAAGTATTTTTTTAAGTCAATTCATAAAAGTCATGACTTTGAGTTCATAAAAGTCATAAAAGTCATATTTGTAAAATTATGTTACAATTCCTGGACAATATGGATAATGTAAGGACTACAAGTTTTCCGATCTCAAATAGTTTGTGCGCTCTCTGATAAAAAATTTCAGATAAATTTTTACTAATTACTCGCGCTAATTCTGATTTATCTAGTTTGAAACTATCAAATATATATCTTGGAAAAGTTTTTATAATCAAATTTTGGAACGGGCAAGATGCCCATTCCACAAAAATATCTTTTACAAAAATATCTTTTACAAAAATATCTTTTTCTGTGGAACTGGCATCTTGCCAGTTTCTAGATATTTTTATAATATGTCTAATACTTTGCGGATAAAATGTTGTATTTAAGATGATAAAATCAGCTATAGCATTTATTGACAGCTTATATAACCGCTTAAACCAAGAGGGCTGAAGCCCAACAACGTACCTCACCTATCTGAGAAGGGCTATATTTTTAAAGTATATTTATAAATTTAATCAATCTAGTTGATTAAATTCATGATTTTGAGTTAATAAAGATTATTTTTGTCAAAATACGATCGCCCGCAACGACACCATAGACTGCTTGGGGCGCTCTCAAAATAAATAATCTCATGGAAATTTAAATGAATATTCCGCAAAAACCGTCGAATTGGTCGATCGCCCTTATCTTAACGATCGGCGTATTAGCAGTCTCAACCGCCTCAATCTTAATCCGGCTAGCCAACCTGAAAGCAGGCGCGGGCGGCCTCGGTTTCAGCCTCGTACTCGCCGCTTCTCGCTTGACTTTATCCGCCTTAATTCTGCTTCCAGCTTGGCCGAAAATTCAGTGGAAAACCCTACAACCCGGAGCTCGGCGCTATGCTGCGGCGGCTGGTTTGTGTCTCGCCCTGCACTTTGCTCTCTGGATTACCTCACTGTCTTATACTTCGATCGCAGCTTCCACAGCCCTCGTCACCACAAATCCCGTCTGGGTAGCGCTGTTATCCCGCTTCTGGTTTGGCGAAAAACTCAGCAAAATGTCGATCGCAGGCATTACTATAGCCCTTGCTGGCGGAATGGCGATCGCCCTCGGAAGCACAGGCGCAGCCAAGGGCGGCAACACTCAATTATTCGGCGATTTCCTTGCTCTGACAGGTTCCTGGGCTGTCAGTTTGTATCTGTTGCTAGGCCGGGAAGCTCAACGGCGGGGATTGGGAATTGGCGGTTATATCGCGATCGCCTATACTGTTGCTGCGATCGTCCTGCTACCTCTACCCCTCGCCTTCGGTACCAGTTATACCGGTTATCCAAACATCGTATATTTTTACATTTTATTAACCGCCGCCTTGCCTCAATTAGTAGGTCACACCATTTTAAACTGGGCTGTAGCGCAAATTTCCCCAACTCTGGTAACTCTTGCCATCTTGTTTGAACCCGTTGGGGCGAGTTGTTTGGGTTATTTGGTGTTCGGCGAAATGCCTGCGCCAGCCGTACTCGCAGGTGCTGCGGTACTCCTCTTCGGTGTAGCCGCCGCCACTTTCGGAACCCAAAAATCCTAGTGAATAAGTTAAAAGCAAAAAAGATAGCAAATATCTTCGCCGATCAACCGTCAACCGTCAACCGTCAACTGTCAACTGTCAACTGTCAACTGTCAACTGTCAACTATCAACTGTCAACTGCTATAAAAACCTACTTTCTGTCTGTAATTGTAAAAATTGCAATTAGACGTTGCACTTTTTGCATAAGTTTGTTACAAAATGTAACATTCGTGACAAACTGCTCAAAAAAGTCTTGATATGTTTCTTTTGGTAGATGACGCAGTAAAAAAACTGCTTGTCAAAAAAAACATATCGAGGAAAGAAAAAATGTCTAAATTAATTGTTGGTTTCACTGCTACTTTATTGGCATCTGGATTATTGGGAAGCTCTGGTCAATTAGTTCAACCACCTACTATTAACAATACAATTATTACCCAAGCCAACGAACAAACACTCATACAGCAAAATCGGGATTTGCTAGTGAAAAATGGTCAAACAGCTAAGAATATTGCTGCTAAAGTAGGCGCAGCAGCTAGCAAGGACGCAGCACCATCGGGTAGCAATCCTTTGCAAGTTAACCAACAGCTAATCTTGCAAAACAGAGCTATTTTTACCAGTATCGCTACCAAAGTAGGCGCAACTGTACCCAGCGTAGCAGGCCCAGGGAGCGGTGACTTAGCGACAGAAAACCACAAATTATTGTTGGGTAATAGACAAATTGTCCGCGCGATCGCTGAAAAATTAGGCGTTAAACTGCCCGCTCCCCCAGAACTGAGTGGCAGCATGGTGCAGAAAAATAACACGCTTCTACAAGGCAACGGCAAGGCTTTAGCTGCGATCGCAGCCAAAGTCGGTGCAACAGTCGCTAAATAGGAAAAAAGGTACCATTTTTATGGTTGTTGTGGGATGGGCCCAGAACCCATCCCACAAACTTGTGTAAATTATTTAATTATTTAATTCGCGATCCTAATGCGATCGGGACTTACGCAGTCAAACTATATATCTCGTGCCAAAAAGGGCGATCGCTTGTTCAAACTCGCAAGCGATTGTCATAGACTTCTCCAAAACAGAAACTCTCGGGCAGGCTCCATGCCTACCCTACAATAATCGTTATTGAAGATATCTATTAAATTAAAAGTTAAACTTCTCAAAAAATCACCGTTACACTGTTAAATGACATATTCCTAGAACTTACGCACCGAGAGTCAATCGATTTTAGATTTTAGATTTTAGATTTTAGATTTTAGATTTTAGATTTTAGATTTTAGATTTTAGATTTTAGATTTTAGATTTTAGATTAACCCCACGGATAAATTCGGGGGAATAGAGGATTTTAGATTTTCGATTTGGGATTGATTCCACGGATAAATCACGTGGCGGGTACCACATGCAGAAATTCTTGGTATTCGATCGTCAATTTGTTGTCATTAGTTAAGAGCTATTGATAATAACCAACCATCAACAACGATAGAATCGGAGTTGCGGAATTTGCTTGTTGAGAAAATTAGCACGTTAAAAAATGTGGGCAATCAGAAGCCTCTTTGGTTCGATATTTGCCACCGCCGTTATTGTGAGGCAGGATAGATATCAAGGACAAATAATCTGGTTTCCACTTGCATCGGCATCCTAACTTTCCGAGTCTAGCGCTTTTCGCTCGCACTGCGGTATTGTGTCCCGTGCAACGCCGGTTTTATATCACCTCTGGGTTAAATATTGACTCAAAAGTAAAAAATATCAGCATTTTTACTTTCTGCTTTCTGTTTTCTGCAATTAGGGTGCCTTTTGGAGAATAATATTATGCTACCAGAACAACTACAGCGCATCATCGGCTACTTTCTAGAAGAAGCCACAGAACACCTTCAAATCATGGAACAAGGCTTGCAGGGCCTGCAAAACACCGTGCAAACTCCCCAAAGGATACACCAGCTCATCCGAGCCTCGCACTCAGTTAAAGGGGGAGCAGCTATGTTGGGATTTAGCAGCATTCAGCGCGTAGCCCATCGTTTGGAAGATTATTTAAAACTGCTCAGAGAATGTCCGATCGCCATTGATAGCAGGCTGCAATCGCTGTTAACCCAAGTTTTTGATATTTTAGTAGCCCTCGTCTCCAAGGTTTCTAAGGGTTTTGGGCTCAACCACGAAGACGCAAACCAGATGCTGTCCCTCGCCGAACCGATTTTTGACGATCTCGACGCTTACCTGAGAGTGCTGATTCCTACTCGCCTGAGTGTGAGAGCAGTAACCGACGAACACATTCACCTTTTCTGCGGTTACTGCACCTTGGCTGGGGAATTTTCCTCCGCCATTACGTCGCGCGTCGGTTTGCTCGGAGGCAATATTACCCGCCAGGAGTACGAAGGCGATGGCATACGCCTTTATATTGACATTTACCTGCCACCTTACACCAGGATCGAAAACATCCGCCAAGCTGTGGAACTTTCAGGCGCTATTATCGGGACTGTTCAGACGCAGCGCGACTTCTCACTGCTGGCTATGGATTATCCGGTTTACCAAAGTGCGATCGAACCTCCGGCAATTTGCACGGGATGTCGCTACTATTATGGCAGAAGCGATGGCGGGCACCTCCTCAACTGCACGATCCATCCCCGCGGCCCGGAAGATGAAGACTGTCGCGATCGCGAACCGGAATAAGGGTTATAAAATCACGACTCAGAACTAATAGGTGGAACGAGGGAACAGATTAGTAAAAACTAATATTCTCCCAGACATCTTTCAGACGGCCAGATGCCAATTTCTTTCTGCTTCCTTATTTCCTAGATCGCTAAAATTTTATTCGTTACACCCGTTAGAAAATCCGTTACCGAACTTCCGACTTCACGCTTGACTTCTTCCTTCTTCCTTCTTCTAAAACTTCCCTAAAAGCTGATACCGCAACTCTAATTAATTGCATCATGCTCGCAGGATGTCCCACTGCCCAGATATTGATAGCCAGACAAGCGATCGCCATAGCTAACAAGATGTATGTCGGAGGCATTACTACTCCGATCGCGAACCAGGTAAAAACGTGAAAGATCATTGCTGTAGCCCAAAGGCTGGCCACAGCCACAGACGCCCAAACTTGCATTCGAGGTCGGTTTAGTCCTGTCAAAATCCCTGTCTGCAAAGTAGTCAGCAAGTTTGCCGGAACTAAAAAGGCACAGATAGCTATGCAGTGGGCATGAGAAAACTCAGTAACTGTATTGAAGTCGAGCATCAGTATAATTGTCGGGCCTGTTGGATATACTTCAAAAGCTTAACGCGACTTTACTTTCAAGTCTTGTCACCCTTACCTTAACTTAATCTTTTCGTTAGTCGGCCGGTCTGAAGACACATTTATCTCCCCTTTTTTATGATGGTAAAATATTACCACAAATATTAAAATTGTGGAAAAACATTAAAACGACTTGAAGAATGGGAACAATTGCTGCGATAATTAATATCGGGGATCGCTCGAATAGAATAGCTCAGTTCGTAAAAAAAACCAGAATGCTCGCGCCAGTCTAGCAGCAACACAACGGTAGGCTAATTTTCGACTCCATCATTTTCGATTCGCTGATTTTCGGATAATGCCTTGTTAGTGTCGGTCAAGGGATCAGGCCATTATGCGATCGAACAATATGAGATTATTGAAAAGCAAATTTGAGATCAAATCTAAAATCGATAGAACCCTCTCGAAATTTTACAGCGGAAAATAGAGACAATGGATCGACAAAGCACAATCCCAGCACTCGCAGAAGTTGACTTGACAAACTGCGACACAGAACCCATTCACATATCGGGGCACATTCAGCCTCACGGGATTCTCGTGGTTGTACGAGAACCTCAACTAGAAATACTGCAAGTCAGTGAAAATACGCAAGATTTATTGGGAGTCGATGCCAAAAGTGCGATCGGTCAAGATTTGAGCTTATTCTTCGATAGAGTTCAGTTAGAAAAACTCAATTCCTGTTTGCAGAACGAAAACTTAAAAACCGTCAATCCCATTAAACTCTCTGTCAACAAAGCAGACAAGTTTTTAGAATTTGACTGCATCCTCCACCGACAACAAGGAATTTTGATAATTGAGCTAGAATTAGCAACCACCACAGAAAATCTTTCCGTTTTTAGCTTTTATCATTCAGTCAGATCCACAGTCAGCCAAATTCAAAGCGCCAAAAATCTCAAAGAATTATGTCAGCAGACTGTGGGAGAAATCCGGAAGATTTCGGGATTTGATAGAGTTATGACCTATCAATTTGACGCAGAAGGTAACGGTGCTATAATGGCTGAAGACAAACTAGAAAACCTGAGTCCATTCCTGGGCTTAAACTACCCCAAATCAGATATTCCCAAACAAGCCAAAAAACTGTATTTGTTAAATTGGTTGAGGTTAATACCAGATATTAATTATCAACCAGTTCGCATCATTCCCGAAAAAAATTCTGTTACGAAGCAGTCCCTAGACCTCAGTCTCAGCGTGTTGAGAAGCGTGTCTCCCATTCACATAGAATACCTGCAAAATATGGGCGTTGCCGCTACTTTATCAATCTCTTTAATCAAAGATCAACAACTGTGGGGATTGATTGTTGGCCATAACTATACACCAAAATACCTCAACCATGAAGTGCGAGCCGCTTGCGAGTTTATCGGGCAAGTAATGTCCTTAGAATTGCAATCAAAAGAAGCCAACGAAGACTACGACTACAAACTACACTTAAAATCTATTCAAGCCCAGATTTTTGAAGACATATCTACCTCCGAAAACTTGTCAGAAGTGTTAGTTAAATGCCAGCATAATTTGCTGGAAGCAGTCAACGCCCAGGGAGCATCAATAGTATTTGGAGAAAATTGCTATCGAGTCGGGGAAACACCTCACGGAGAAGCGCTTAAATCCTTAACTCAGTGGGTGCAAAACAGCCTAAAAAAAGAAATTTTTTATACAGACTCGCTGACTAAATGCTATCCAGAAGCTGAGGAATTTAAAAACACGGCTAGCGGGTGTTTGGCAATAGCAATATCGCCGAGTCAGAAAATATACGTCTTGTGGTTTCGCCCGGAAGTAATTAAGACCGTAAATTGGGCAGGGAACCCCAACAAAGCAGTTCTAATAGATGAAGATGGCAGCCACAGACTGTCTCCTAGGAAATCCTTCGAGCTGTGGAAAGAAAATGTGAGGTGCAAATCTTTGCCGTGGAAGCAATGCGAAATAGACGCTGCATTGGAACTAAAAAAAGCAATAATCAATATAGTGCTGCGCCAAACCAAAAAACTCGAAAAATTAAATAGAGCACTAGAAGCCTCAATCGCCAGAGAACGCGAAAAAAGCGAGCATTTAAAAACAGCGATGTACGAGCTTCAGCGAACGCAAACTCAATTGGTGCAAAGCGAAAGAATGTCAAGTTTGGGACAGTTGGTGGCGGCGGTAGCCTATGAAGTGACTAACCCGATTAACTTCATATACGGAAATCTTAACTATGCCGACGAATACAGTCAAAAAATGATCGATTTATTGCAGCTTTACGAGCAGCACTATCCGTCGCCTTCGCCAGAAATTCAAGCAGAAATAGAAGGAGCAGAATTAGAGTTTATAGTTGAAGACTTGCCGAGGTTGCTGGGTTCAATGAAAGTAGGAGCTAACCGCATCCGCGAGATAGTTCAGTCGCTGCGAAATTTCTCTAGAATTGACGAAGCAGAGATTAAAGAAGTTGACATTCACGACGGATTGGACAGTGCTTTGCTGATTTTGAGCAACCGATTCAAACCGAAGCCCGTTAGCGTAGCAGGTACGCAGTACCATCGCCCTGCAATTCATCTCAACAAAGAATATGGCTCTCTACCGTTGGTTGAGTGTTACCCAGTTCAAATCAACCAAGTATTTATGAATGTGCTGACAAATGCACTTGATGCTTTAGAAGATGCCTTTGTCAACAAAAATTTATCGCCGCACTCTTGGCACGAAGCAGAGACAGCCAAGAGCGGACAAATTCGGATCGTGACTGAAGTTTGTCCGGGAGAAACAGCCGTAGCAGTTCGGATTAAGGACAATGCTTGGGGTATGGAAGAAACAGTTAGACAGAAAATATTTGAGCCGTTTTTTACCACAAAACCGGTAGGGAAAGGTGCGGGGATAGGTTTGGCGATTGGCAGCGAAATTGTGGTGGAACAACACGGCGGCAAATTGAGCTGTATTTCAGCCCCCGGAGAGGGAACCGAGTTGATTATTGAGATTCCCTTGAGCCAAACTCATCTCAAACCGATTTTAAACAGTTGACAGTTGACAGTTGACAGTTGACAGTTGACAGCGAAGCGATAAGAACGGAGATTTAAACTCCGTTCTTATAATAATCTGCCTTCATGCTGGGACTTCCAACCCCTGCTATTCGGTGAAGTGAAAAAAAGTGCGCTTATCGACAAAATGCACAAATCGAAAATTAGATTAAAATACAAAAGCAGCTATAGCAACCGCCACATTGGTTAGGACATTCAAGAACTCATCAATAGAGTCTAAAATCCTTGCTTTATAAACGGTTAGATTCGGATACCATAACTGTCAACTGTCAACTGTCAACTGTCAACTGCTATAAGTAGATTTGAGCCAACTCTGAGGAAGCGACTGTGACTGAAAAAAATACCGCCCAATGGGATGCCGGCAGATTTGTCAAAACCTTGGCTTATTTCGGCGTGATTCCCTTCATTGGCAGCATTAGCTGGCTGCAACAACTGTTCGGAAGCAGCAGCAACAATAAAAAAGATAAACCCAAACTCGTACTGGTAGCCGGTGCGACAGGTGGCGTCGGGAAGCGAGTTGTCAAGCGGCTGCAACAGCGGGGATATCAAGTCCGCTGTCTCGTCAGAGATACCAAAAGAGCAACCGAAATTCTTGGCAAAAATGTCGAATTAGTCGAGGGAGATATCACTATCGCTGAGACGCTAACACCGCGCGTCACTGAGGGCGTAGATGCAGTTATCTGCTGCACGGGTACCAAAGTTCAACCTGTAGAAGGAGACACGCCAACCAGGGAAAAATACTATCAAGGCATCAAGTTTTATATGCCGGAAGTTGTGGATGTTCCCGAAATTGTCGAATACAAAGGCCTGAATAATTTAGTGCAAGCTGTTCGCAGTCAGCTCATTAAATCAGGCGAAAAAGTCATTTTTGATTTCACAAAACCTACCCAAGATTTAAAGGAAACTTGGGGCGCTCTCGATGATGTTGTGATGGGCGGGACTAGCGAAAGTTCGATCGTACTTACAGACAGTACAGCTATATTCACGGGCAATGTTTCCACTGCCAACTCAGGTGGCTTTGCTTCTGTCCGCACCCGCAACTTCGATCCTCCGGTCAATCTCGCAGGATTCAGCGGCCTCCTGCTCCGGGTCAAAGGGGATGGTAAGCGCTACAAGTTGATCGTGCGTAGCGAGGCTAAATGGGATGGTATCGGCTATTGCTATTCGTTCGATACTGTGTACAATACCTGGATTACGATCGTAGTTCCCTTCGATAAGTTAATTCCAGTATTCCGCGCGAAGACTGTGAAAGATGGCGCGAAATTCGATCCCAGCAGCATTTATTCTTTTCAGTTAATGCTGAGCAAGTTTGAATATGACGGCGCGCTGAATCCGAAATTTACACCGGGTGTTTTTCAACTGGAATTAGAATCTATTAAAGCTGATGGCGGCCAGACTTTGCCGCGATTTGTGATGGTGAGTTCGGCGGGAGTTACTCGCCCGGGCCGCCCAGGACTTATCTTGGAAGATGAACCGCCGGCTGTCAGAATGAATGATATGTTGGGGGGAATTTTGACTTGGAAGTTGAAAGGAGAGGATTGCGTGCGATCGAGCGGCATACCTTATACTGTTGTCAGACCTTGTGCTTTGACTGAGGAACCGGGCGGCAAAGCTTTGATCTTCGAGCAAGGAGATAATATTCGGGGTAAAGTTAGTCGGGAAGATATTGCGGAATTGTGCGTGCAAGCTTTGGAACAACCGCAGGCTTGTAAGGTGACATTTGAGGTAAAAGAGGGGGAAAATCCTGGTTCTCCGAGAGATTGGGAGGGTTTGTTTTCTGGGCTTAAATAGGTATTGTTTGTAGGGTGCAATGCGAATCGAAGACGGCGAATCGAAGACGGCGAATCGAAGACGGCGAATCGAAGACGGCGAATCGAAGACGGCGAATCGAAGACGGCGAATCGAAGACGGCGAATCGAATTCGCGTCTACACAGACAAAACCCGCCTCCGCGGGTTGAAGAAAAAGATCGGACGGCGAATGGAATTATGTTGTTTTCTTCAGTCGGCGTCCGGCTGACATCGTTTGTATAGACGCGGTTTCAACCGCCGTCTTATTATTAACCAAGACTAATTACCAATTATTATGCCTTTGAATTTTTTCCGCCGCTATTCAACGCCTTATTTGTTTTTGTTTCCGGCTTTGTTTGTTTTGACTTTGACTGTTTTGTGGCCTGCTTTACAAGCTTTTTATTTGAGTTTTACGAGTTACGAATATGATTTAACTCAAATGCCGCAGTGGGTGGGTTTGAAGAATTTTGAGCGGTTGTGGCGCGATCGCACTTTTTGGCAAACTTTGACCAATACGCTGCTGTATCTCATCTGTGTTGTGCCTGTATTGGTTGTTATACCGTTGGGAATGGCAATTTTGTGCAATCAAAAGCTGCGGGGGATGAACTGGTTCCGCGCAGCATATTACACGCCGGCGGTGATTTCGATGGTTGTCGCGGGGATTGCTTGGAAGTGGCTGTTTGCTGAGACGGGATTGCTGAATCAGTTCGGAGAATTGTTGGGTTTACCTCCGGTTTCTTGGCTGGCCAATCCGAAGGTGGCAATTTTTAGCGTGATGGCAGTTACTGTCTGGAAAGGCTTAGGTTATTACATGGTGATTTATTTAGCTGGGCTGCAATCTATTCCGGCAGAACTTTATGAAGCCGCTGCGATTGATGGTTCGGAAGGTTTGCGGAAACACTGGGATATTACTGTGCCGCTGATGAAGCCTTATTTGGTTTTGGTGGCGGTGATTTCGGCGATTTCTGCTACTAAGGTTTTTGAAGAAGTTTATATTATGACTCAGGGCGGCCCTCGCAATAGTTCTAAGACTGTTGTTTATTATCTTTACGAACGGGCTTTTAAGGATTTGGAAATTGGTTATGCTTGTACGATCGCCCTAGTTTTGTTTTTGCTGATTTTGGGTTTGTCGGTTTTGCAAGTTAGCCTTCAGGGTTTGACTCGCAATGATTAGTTGACAGTTGACAGTTGACAGTTGACAGTTGACAGTTGACTTGACAGAGGAAAGAGAGAAGAAGATAAGAAGGCTGTTAAAACCCTTGGCGCGGCAAATGTTATATTAAACACAATTTAATCAGTAAGAATACGTATTAATCAGTAAGAATACGTAAGTGCGATCGACTTAAAGATTAAGCCAAATAGCCAATGCCAAAGCTGCGATCTTTGCACTAATGTTGATTATGCCTCGGAATCTGTTTCACCCAACCTGTGCCATCACCCCTCTAACACGGGCGATCGACTTCCGCCCACAGCACAACTCGGGTAAATTTGCAGTCAACCCTTTAAATTCAAATTGATTAAACTATGATTTTACTAACAGGCTATCAAATCACGGAACAAATTTATTCTGGTATCAATACTGCGATCTATCGGGGAATCTGGGAACAAGAAAACCTACCCGTCATAGTCAAAACCCTGAAAAGCGAGTATCCAACTCTCGAAGAGATTACTCGCTTGAGACACGAATATACAATCCGAAAAAATCTAAGAAATATAGAAACTATTGTTAATTCATACCGCCTAGAAACGCATCAAAATAGTGTAGCACTCACATTAGAAGACTTTGGTGGCTTGGCTTTGTCAAAACTTCTAACTACTCAAAAAATTAAATTAAAACATTTTCTCGAAATAGCCGTGCAGCTAGCTCAAAGTTTGGGTGAAATTCATAAAAACCAGATTATTCACAAAGATATTAAACCGCACAATATCATTATCCATCCCGAAACCTATCAGGTCAAAATTACTGACTTCAGCATCTCCTCGCGCTTGGTTAGAGAAAACGCAAGTCCCAGCTATCCCAATTTGCTCGAAGGTACGTTAGCTTATATTTCGCCGGAACAAACTGGTAGAATGAATCGGGCGATCGACTATCGCAGCGATTTTTACTCGTTAGGTGTCACTTTTTACGAGATGCTGACGGGTGAATTGCCATTTAGCGCGATCGACCCTTTAGAATTAGTTCACTGTCACATCGCTAGAATCGCACCCGCGCCCCACAGTTTGAAGCCGGAAATTCCCGAAGCAATCTCTGCCATCGTGATGAAGTTGTTGGCGAAGACGGCGGAAGATAGGTATCAAAGCGCCGACGGGCTGAGGTTTGATCTCGAAACTTGTCTCGCACAACTCCAAGGTAGCGGCAATATATCTGATTTTACTGCCGGAAATGCCGATCGGGCCGGTCAACTCCTCATCCCCCAAAAACTATACGGTAGAGAAGCCGAAGTCGCCGCTTTACTCAGCGCTTTCGATCGAATTAGCGGTGTAGAACCCCCCCAACCCCCCCTTGCTAAGGGGGGGCTTTCGGAGCTTTCCCAAAGCACCGGAGAACCCCCCCAACCCCCCCTTGTTAAGGGAGGGCTTATTGAAAGTTCTTCATCCTCCTTAACAAGCAAAACAGGGGGAGTCGAATTAATCCTGGTTTCCGGTTACTCCGGCATCGGCAAATCCTGCTTAGTCAATGAAGTTCAAAAACCAATTGTCCGACAGCGCGGATATTTTATTGGTGGCAAATTTGACCAATTCAAACGCAATATTCCCTACGCTTCCGTGATTCAAGCATTCCAGTCATTAATTCGGCAGTTGCTAACAGAAAGCACAGCATCTATCCAGACTTGGAAACAAAAATTGCTAGCGGCTTTGGGAACCAGCGGGCAAGTTGTCACAGACGTGATTCCCGAAGTCGAACTAATTATCGGGAAACAGCCAGAAGTCCCGGAATTGGGGCCGACAGAATCGCAAAACCGATTTAATCGGGTGTTTAAACAATTCATTAGCGTGTTTACTGCAAAAGAACACCCGCTAGTAGTTTTTCTCGACGATTTGCAGTGGGCAGATTCGGCATCTCTGAAATTAATTGAACTGCTGGTGACAGACTCAGATAGCAAATATTTGCTAATAATTGGAGCTTATCGAGACAACGAAGTCAGCGCCACTCATCCGCTGATTGCCACAATCGAAAATATTCAAAAGACTGCGGTAATAACTCCCGAAATAGTCAGCAATATTGTTCTCGCTCCCTTAGAATTTAGTCATGTAGAACAATTAATCTCAGAAACTTTAAAAAGCAATATATCCGAAAATATAAAACTTTTAGCAGAGCTACTTTTCAACAAAACCCAAGGCAATCCCTTCTTTCTAACTCAGTTACTCAGAACTCTTTATCAAGAAAATCTGTTAGTTTACGATTTTTCATCCAGTACGTGGCAGTGGGATCTCGGACACATCCAAGCTATTGGGATTACTGACTGCAATGTCGTAGAGTTAATCGCTCGAAATATTCGGAAGTTGCCTGTCTCGGCGCAGTCAGCATTAAAATTAGCTGCCTGTATTGGCAACCAGTTTAAGTTAGAAGTTCTCTCAATTGTCAGCGAAAAATCTCAGAAAGAAACAGCATTAAACCTCTGGGATGCTCTTCAGGCTGGTCTAGTTTTGCCACTGAGCAACGATTACAAAATTCCGCTGGTTTTTGAAGGTTTAGAAACGGGGCTGGCTGGGCTGCAAGATGTGAAGGTTGACTACAAGTTTTTGCACGACAAAGTGCAGCAAGCAGCTTATTCTTTGATTCCCGATGGCGAAAAACAAGCAACGCACGTCAAAATCGGTCAACTGCTGCTCAACAATACTCCCCCCTCTGAGATTGAAGAAAATGTCTTTGATATTGTCAATCAATTGAATTTTGGTGTTGAATTTATTGCAGACAAAGCCGCAAAAAATGAACTGGCAAAACTGAATCTGATTGCCGGAAAAAAAGCTAAGGCATCCAATGCTTACGAAGCCACTATCAGATATTTGAATGTCGGTTTGGCGCTGATTAATTCCCCTCAGTCCCCCGTAAGTATAGGATCGAGTTGGCAGACTGATTATGATTTGACGCTGAATCTTCACGTTGAAGCAGCGGAGGCGGAATATCTGAATACTAACTTTGGGCGATCGCAAGAATTAGCAGACATCGTGTTACAACAAGCGACAAACCTGCTCGACAAAGTTAAGGTTTACGAACTGCAAATCCAGTCTTATTTGTCTCAAAACCAGATGGTTGAAGCCATCGATACTGGTTTAAAAGCTTTGGAAATCTTGGGATTTACCTTGTCGGAAATTCCCCCACAGGGTTTGACTGCAATTAAGTTACCTCAGCTTGATGAACTAGAAAATGTTCCGGTAATGACTGATAGCTATCAGTTGGCGGCAATGCGGATACTTTCGGCTGTTGTTTCTCCTGTTTTTGTGGCAAAACCAGAACTATTGCCGCAGGTTATCTTTACAATGGTCGATTTTTCGATTAAACGGGGTCATTCAGCACTTGGGGCGATCGCCTATATTTGGTATGGCTTGCTGCTGGCTGGTGCCTTAGGAGAGATCGACGCTGGATATCATTCTGGACAGCTAGCTTTGAAGCTGTTAGAGCAATTCAATGCTAAACAATTTAAATGCAAAGTTTACCACCTGTTTAACACTTTTGTGCGCCACTGGAAAGAACACGCTAAAGAGACGATTGCCCCCTTGATCGAGAGCGTTCAAAGCGGTCTGGAAACTGGAGACTTAGAATTTAGTAGTTATGCTGCTTTAAACAGTTGTTCTTGCCCTTTTTTGATTGGAGAACAACTAGAAAATGTCGAACACAAACAAGTGCAATACTTCACTTTAGTACAAAATCTCAAGCAAGAACTTTCGATGGAATTGCTGGGTATCTGGGGGCAAATCATTTTAAACTTGCGAGGAATATCCGCAAACAAATCTCAATTAATAGGTGAAAAGTTTAATGAAGCAGAAATTTTGCCTCGGCTGCAACAGGCTAACAATTATATGTCTCTTTTTAATGTTTATCTCGCTAAATTGCTGTTAAATTACTTATTTAAACAGCCCGACAAAGCAGTTGCTGACGCATCTTTGGCAGCCGAATATGCCTCAGCAGCAATTGGCTTCATGATGATCGGTACGCACAATTTTTATTATTCGTTAGCACTGCTTGCTGTGTATCCAACTGCAAACAGCGCAGAACAAGCAAAATACTTGATGCAGGTAGCAGCGAATCAAGAAAAAATGCAGAAATGGACACACCACGCACCAATGAATTACCAGCACAAATATGAGTTGGTTGAGGCTGAGAAAGCGCGGGTGTTGGGAGAAAAAGACCGGGCGATCGCATTTTACGATCGCGCAATCCAACATTCCCGCGAACAGGGATACATTCAGGAAGAGGCTTTGGCGAATGAATTAGCTGCTGAGTTTTACCTGTTTGTGGGGCGCCAGAAGGTGGCTAAGGTTTACATGACGGATGCTTACTACGGTTACATCCGTTGGGGTGCGAATGCTAAAGTTGCAGATTTGGAGGAACGCTATCCGCAGTTGATTGTACGGATGCCGGAAAGTGATAGTCTCACAATTAGCGATCGCCCGACTGTGACTGTAACTTCTGCAACCGTTACCGGTACTCACAAAGCTTTGGATTTCGCTACCGTCATGAAAGCATCTCTGGCTATCTCCGGCGAAATTGTCCTCGATGCTTTGCTGGACAAATTGATGCGGATTTTGTTGGAAAATGCGGGGGCCCAAACTGGGTTTTTGATTGCACCCAAAAATGGTGAATTTGTCATTGAAGCTGCGGGAGAGGTTGGCGGCGATGTGCGGGTGCTCTCGGGCGCGGGCTTGGATTGTGCGTATCCGCGATCGCTAATCAATTTTGTCGATCGCACTCAGCAAGATGTCGTGTTGAATGACGCCAGCAGCGACGCTATTTTCCACAATGACCCCTACATCGTCGATCGCCAGCCAAAATCGGTGTTATGCGCGGCGATCGTCTATCAAGGCAAATTAACCGCGATCCTGTATTTGGAAAACAATTTGACAACCGGCGCTTTTACAGGCGATCGCTTGGAAGTATTGAAGCTGCTTTCTTCCCAAGCTGCGATCGCCCTCGAAAATGCCCGTCTTTACACAAACTTAGAAACTGCCAACAAACAACTCGCAGAATACAACTTTACCCTAGAAGCAAAAGTAAAAGAACGCACCCAAGAATTACACGAAAAAAACTCGCTACTTTCCGAAGAAATTAAAGAACGCCAAAAAGCCGAAGCCGCCGCCCGAGATGCCAGCCACGCCAAAAGCGAATTTTTAGCTAACATGAGCCACGAATTGCGAACACCCCTCAACGGCATTTTAGGTTACACTCAAATCTTTAAGCGCGACAAACATTTGACCTCGCAACAACAGAATGGAATTGGCGTTATTCACCGCTGTGGCGAACACTTGCTCGCTTTGATAGAGGATATTTTAGACCTTTCTAAAATCGAGGCAAGGAGAATGGAACTCGTGGCCACAGACTTTGATTTTCCCGATTTCATTCAAGGCATTAATGCTATTTGTAGCATTCGGGCAAGTCAAAAAAACATAGCTTTTAATTGCGAATATCTTTCGTATTTCCCCAGTGCAATCTCGGCAGATGAAAAGAAGTTGCGCCAAATATTGATTAATTTAATTGGTAATGCTGTTAAGTTTACTGAAAGGGGTGGGGTAACATTTAAGGTTTCAGTAGTGGATTGTGTAAGCGATGAAAATAGGACTGAAGTCCTCACTACGAACCTTGATGGAACCCGGACTGAAGTCCTTACTACGAACCTGAGGATTCGGTTTCAGGTTGAAGATACAGGAATTGGGATCGCTGCTGATGAATTGCCAAAGATATTTACACCTTTTGAACAGGTGGGCAATACCCGCCGCCATACCGAAGGAACCGGATTGGGATTAGCAATCAGCCGGGAATTAGTCGAGATTATGGGCAGCGAATTACAAGTAGAAAGCACTTTAGGCAGAGGTAGCATTTTCTGGTTTGAGTTAGATTTGCTAGCAGTTGACAGCCCAGAAATAAATAAAAAGTATTCCCAAAAATTTATCAAAGGTTTCAAGGGTACTAACAAAAAACTTCTGGTGGTTGACGATCAGTGGGAAAATCGCTCGGTTTTAATTCACCTGCTCGAACCGTTGGGTTTTGAAATAATTGAGGCTACAGACGGTCAAGATTGTTTGAATAAAGCCCTGGAATTTCAACCGGATTGTATCTTGATTGATTTGGTAATGCCGGTGATGGACGGATTTGAAGCGATGCGGCAAATTCGCAAGTTGCCGCTCTTTAAAAATGTGGTCGCGATCGGCACTTCTGCTAGTATTATGGCAGTGGAAAAGCAGGGAAGTTTAGCAGCAGGATGCAATGCTTTTCTCCCCAAGCCGATCCGGGCTGAGGAACTTTTAAATTGCTTGCAAGTTCATTTAGAGTTAGAATGGATTTATGAGAATTTGGAAGACGAAAATTATGAATCTGAAGATTCCGACAACCAATCTAAAATTCCAGATGAAAAAATTATCCCTCCTCCGGCAGAGGAAATAGCTGTACTTTTTGAATTAGCAATGATGGGTGACTTAGGAGGAATTCAAAAACAAGCAGAAAAATTGGCCAAAATTAATGCAAAATATGTCTCTTTTGCCAGCCATCTGAATCAATTAGCTAAAAATTTTGAAGAAGCAAAGATTTTAGAATTCGTAGAACAATATAGGAAGCATTGAAAACATGAGCATCTTACCTTGGCAAGAGAGCGTTATCTTGATCGTCGATGATAACCAAAATAATTTGGCAGTGCTGTTTGATTTTTTGACGGAATCGGGGTTTAAAGTGTTGGTGGCAAGGACGGGAGAGAGCGCTATCAAAAAAGCTGAATACTCGCTGCCAGATTTGATATTGCTGGACGTATTAATGCCGGGAATTGATGGGTTTGAAACTTGCCGGCTTTTGAAGGCTGGCGATTTGACAAAGGAGATTCCGGTGATTTTCATGACAGCGCTGGATGAGACGGAAGATAAGGTAAAAGGATTTAATTTGGGAGCTGTTGATTACGTTACTAAGCCGATTCAAAATCAAGAAGTCTTAGCTCGGGCTAAAGCGCATTTGAGCATCCGCAAGCTGACTCAAAAACTTCAGGAGCAAAATGCCCAGATGCAGCGTGAAATTGTCGATCGCAAACAAGCTCAAATTAACCTGGAACAACTGGCTGCCGAGTTGGAAAAACGGGTAGAGTCGCGCACTGTGGAACTTTGTCAAACCAACGAGCGGCTACAGGAAGAGGTGAACCAGAGACAGCAAACACAGGAGAATTTACAGCAGTCCCTGCACAAGCTCCAGCACGCCCAGTCGTTGTTAATTCAGAGCGAAAAAATGTCTGCTTTGGGGCAAATGGTGGCGGGAATTGCTCACGAAATTAACAATCCGGTAAATTTTATCTGCGGCAATCTCAATTACGTTCGCGATTATACTGAAGATTTGCTCAAGGTACTCAATCTTTACCAGCAGCACTATCCCGAACCCGCAGCGGAAATAACATCAACAGCAGAAGCGGTAGAGATTGAATTCATCAAGGATGATTTGCTGAAAATGCTAGACTCGATGCGGCTAGGTGGCGATCGCATTCGGGATATAATTCTGTCTCTACGGTATTTTTCGCGACAAGAAGGGCGAGAAATGGAGCTGATTGATATTCATCAAGGTATTGACAGCACGCTGATGATTTTGCAAAATCGGCTGAAATTTAAGGCGAACCGTCCCGCGATTCAGGTGATTAAGGAGTACGATACCGATTTGAAAAATGTAGAGTGCTGCGGCGGGGAGATCAATCAGGTATTTATGAATATTTTAGCTAATGCCATCGATGCGATAGAAGAATCATGCGCTGAAAAAACTATGGAAGAAATTAAAATAAATCCCTACCAGATTCGGATTTGTACGAAAGTCCACAACCCGAACACGGCAATTATTAAAATTGCTGACAGCGGGCCGGGAATCAGTGAGGATTTGTGCGATCGTATTTTTGACCCGTTTTTTACAACAAAGCCTGTGGGAAAAGGTACGGGAATCGGCCTGTCAATTAGCTGGCACATTGTCACAGAAAAGCACGGTGGCAGTTTGCGCTGTTGTTCGACACCAGGCCAAGGAACCGAATTTGCGATCGAGCTTCCAATTCGACAAAAAGTGCGAGAAATGGCGACCTCCGGTTCCAAAATAGTAGACCGCTAATCATTGCCGTTGGGGCGCCCCAGAAGCCATAAAAAAAGCAGGTTTGTGAGCGAAAAAATCCGTCTAAGACTGTAAAAAATTAACGTATAAATCCGGCATTTAATGAGATACTCCCAAAAACAAAAAGCATCGCCCATTTGAAAGGGCGATGCTGTTTCCCAAATGGGTAATTCTATTCAGGAAAATCAGGGATTACCCATTTGGGAGGTTCCGTCCGTTTCCTTCTCACCGCTTCCTCTGCCATTTCTAGCATTTTGTCGAGAGAAGTATTTTCAATAAAGCTTGAAGTTGCTTCTGCGTATTCCCGCTTCGGGCACTTGTCGCCCAAAACGCAGCCGTTGACGCAAGCTACAGCACAATCGACAGTGTTCTCCACCATAACTTTTTTCCTTTCACGGTTCCAACAACTAGCAGGCAGATGCTCTGGGTGAATTTGTCAAGAGACTGCCCTCTATGTTCATTTTACTTTACAAACTGGCATCAAATGTCGATCGCCAGCGCAAAACTGTTATAAAATCAAAGCAACCTACCAAATTTGCCGATTATGAGCAATTTTCTGCGCCGCTTAAAACTTTTCCCCTGGCGAGAAATGCTGCAAATTGCCGCCCTCGTCAACTCCATCGTGATTGGACTGGAACTATTTTTAGCCTGGGGTTTCACGCAATCGCGGGTAATCCGCAACATTCTGACACTTCTCTACGGCTCCTCCCTCGGAATATTGATACCTTTTGTTACAGCCGTGGGAATGGGAGCTTTAGCAGTGTACTTTTTGGAGTATTGGCAGCAGCAATTTTTGCTCAACCGGACTAATTTGTGGGTTTTAGTTTTGTGCGTAATCTTGGGTTTGGTATTAAAGTCATTCCTGCCCATACCTGCTTTTTTAGCAAGTTTATCGGAAGCTGCACTAATAGGAATTACCGTGGGAGTTTTTTGGAAGGGTCGGCCTTATTGGTAATAGTCAGTTGACAGTTGACAGTTGACAGTTGACAGTTGACAGTGATTGTAGGGTGCTTCAGGGTTGAATGTCTTGAGTATAAATTAATATTTTTTGCCCTGACGCACCCTACGATTAGTTACTTTTTCACCCACATTGACAGTTTCAATCAACTATTTTGATGAAAAACCCGGTTTCTCGCCACCCGTGCATAAGTCCTACTTAGTTAAAGCAATACATTTCCTCTTCCCTCTTCCTTCTAATTAGGGCAGCCAAAAATCGGGAATAACAGCTTTAGTCAAACTGCGAGCAAACTGATTAATCTGTCTGCCGATTTGAATGTGCGGTTCGTCAGCCTCCACCGGAATAATTGTCGCTTTCTTGCCGATTCCGAAACGCGAAACTACGAAATTTGCCGCCTCCAAACCAGTAACATAAGCCTTTTCCTGCGACCAAGAACCGTGACGGGTCACAACCCAATCGCCGCTCATAAATACATTATCATAACTTGTGACCGCAGGCAACAAATACTGATAACTTCCCGGTGCAAAATGCGTCACCGCGCGCGATAAACGAATCGCGCTGCTGTCGATTACTTTAGCCTCCCGAAAAGCCGGAATACAAGTCGCCAAATCCCGCTGAACAAGAGCAACTATTTCCTCATCTTTCAGGGGAATTAATTGATTGGCATGATAAAAATCAGCTTCCACAACTGTTCCCGGTTCGGAGCGGAATTCGTCGTGCAAAGCATTCAAATCAAAAAACGTCCATCCCGTAGTCGAACTAAATCCAAAACAGGCATTTGAAGGCAGCGGAATCTCAATTTTTCTGTCAAACCACAGGCGAACAGCTAACACGTCAACAGCGCCCAAGTTCATCACGTCCCGAAACTCTTGGCGGGTTTGCAAAGCGGGGCTGCTGCTGATAATTTTTTGCATTCCGGTAACGCCAACTGCAAAAATAACTGCATCTGCATCGAAGGTTTCGTCGCCGCAGACAACTCCCTTGGCTTGATTGTTGCTGTCAACTATGACATCAGTAACTCGCCGTTTTGTCAATACTTTGGCGCCGATTTTTTCTAGGCGTTCTACCCAGGGACGAAAGATTTTTTCTCCGACAGTGCCGCGACACCAAACTACATCAAAATCTGCTTGGTGTGCTAAAATGAAATAATACAGCATTCCCAAAGCTGCGGCGGCTGAACACTGTTCTCCTGGTGCAAATAATCCTACTAATAACATCGGCTCAAAAGCATCGCGGTACAGCCTTGCAGATACGCCAAACTGTTTGAACAATTCGCGGGCTGTAACGCGATCGTACCGCTGCCAAGCTTCGTCGGAATTGTCGAAATCTAGTACGGCATAGAGTAAGGGTAAGGCTGAAAGGCGATCGACTAATGGCAGTCTTTTAAATCGCGTGTACAAGAATGTTCCTAACGGTGTGGGAAGTCTGGGTTCGTCCTGAAAAATGGGAGATTCAACTTCCAATCCGGCGGGGGAATACTGACAAGAACGAGTCCAAGGCGTGAAGGGATCGAGTCCTAATTCCTTGACTAATGAAAAGATGTTTTTGTAGGGATACCAGAAGCCGTGAATGCCTGCTTCTACGGAACGCCCGCCTGGGGTTTTCCACCCCGCAACTAAGCCTCCTGGCTGAGGCCCTGCTTCTAACAAAGTTACGTCATATCCTTGTTGGGCTAGGTGATAGGTGGCGCCTAAACCGGCCCATCCGGCACCGACTACGACTATTTTTGGGGTTGGCGATTCTGCTGACATTGCGTACCTCTTGATTCTTTATTTATGATGACATAATTGATAAAATAAAGCGAGATATAACCTTTCTCAGAAAGATGAGGTACTCATGGGAATTGGCCAAACAGGGCATTGGCCAAACAGGGCATTGGCCAAACAGGGCATTGGGCATTGGGGATACCTCACTTTTTTGAGAACCGCTATATAGCTTCACTAATTTAGATGAGGTCTGTCTGGTAATCGGGAATTGGTCGCGCTTGACTAAGCTCATTTTATAAGCGCCATATGAACTCGATTATCAGAAGGTTAGACGAGGTTTTTTTACCAGAAAGAATTGGTTGAAAGGCTCTCGCCGATCGGGAGAAATTAAAATCAGACTATTGATTACTCCAATCCTCTTCCTTCTAAATAGAGGTCGCTCTCAAACTGTCAACTATCAACTGTCAACTGTCAACTGTTGAAGGCGATAGCTGTTATATTAAAACGTTAAGGTAAGTTTTTACCAGAATTAAGATTAGAGTAAAATACACAAACAGAACGGGTTGTCAATATGCAATTGATTAATTATTTGACTGCTGTTTTTGGGGTAATTTGGCAGAATAGCATTTTTCACTGGGCGGCGCTAATTTTGCTGTGCGCGGCTGTTTGGGGCGAGTACACTTCTGTGAAGCAGTACCAGCGTTATGTGGGCGTCAAAAGCCGATCGACTTCTGAGGCTGTCACTTATTTGAGCTCGAAGTTAGAAAGCGGTACATCAGGGGCGATCGATCTACAGCAACCGGAAACAGCAACAGACTCTTGGAAACTTCTCCTCGACTGGTTTAGCGAGCACTTGGCGGGCGACACAATCGCAGACGGCGAGGCTTACAGGGCTCAGGTAAAATCCGGGCGGTTTCTCTTATTTCAGTATCCGGCCATTTTAGGGCGATCGGCACCTCGGAGTCAGTGGCGGTTTGTGCCCAGCGTCTTAGTAGCCCTCGGGGTTTTAGGTACATTTTACGGCATTCAAACCGGATTGCAGGATGTTAACTTGGGTTCGCTGGAAGATACCAAACAATTGCTACCCTCGATTAGCACGTTGCTGGAGGGGATGAAAACAGCGTTTTCCACTTCTCTAATGGGTTTGGGTTCTTCTAGCGTATTTACGATCGTGTTGGCTTGGGGCGATCGCGCGCGCGTTGCTAATCAATCCAATTTGCGCGCCAAATTAGATAAAATCGCGAAATTACAAACCCCCGAACAACTGTTTTCCCGCGCCAATTCCAGCGGTGGCGATGCTGAAAGTGCGATCGAATTGGCGATCGAGACAATGAGAACCGGATTTGCTCAAATCGTCGAGGCGCAAAGCAATGTGAACTCCCAGGCGATCGGACAGCAAATCGGTGTAGCAATGACCCCAGTTTTCCAAGACATCCGCCAAGAATTATCAGCACTTCAACAGATTAAATCAGACCAAGGGGAACAGATATTAAACAACCTACTTTCCGGCCTCCGCACCGAAGTAATTGAACCCGTAGTTGGGCGATTAGATCAAAGTGCCCAATTAACTCAAGAAGCATCCGAAGCTGTCAGAGAACTGAAGAACGAATTAGGCGGAATCTCTTCTAGTTTAGCACAATCAATCCTGACAATTCAAACTTTCCAGCAAGATACATTAGTACAGTTGCAAGAATTTGCCAACAACTTGCAGCAAATTTTAGGACAGTTTCAAACCGACACCCACAGCGTTTTGCAAGAAATGGCCACCGAAATACGATCGGGAGTTGGAGAAAGCATTGAAGGGATGAAAGCGCAAAGAACAGCCTTTCAAGAAAGCGCCCAAGAAGCCGCCAACACCTTTAGAGGAATCCAAGATAACTTGCAAGAATCTCTCCACACTCAAGCCGAACAAGAAAGAGAAATGCTGCAAGGTGTCGAAACCCGGATGACAAATATTTTAAATGCCACCCACTCCGCTTTTCAAACTCAGTCTGACACTCTAAAAGTAGTAGGTGACGAAGCTTCTGGATTGATGGATAAAGCCCGAGAAAATCTGGTAGGTAGCTTGCAGAATGTTGACTCAATGCTGCAAAACACCCGCGTCACAGTCCAGGAAGAATTAGACAACTTCAGAGTAACGTATCAAGCCTCTCTCCAGCAATTTTTTACCCAACAAAACAATTTATTAGAAGGAACATTAGGCAAACAGCAAAAAGGTTTAGCACAGGTTGTACTCGGCTTGCAGAAAGTTTTTCAAGAAGAATCAGAAAAACGCAAATTGATGTCGCAGCAAGTTGACCAAAGTATGAGCCAAATTTTGACAACAGCCGCAGAAGTCAGTCAGTTTGCTAATTCTGTAGGCTTGAATTCCAGCCAGCGTTTGGCACAGTTGCAGGAATTAGCAAAGATAACCGGACAAGAAGTGCTGCGGGTAGAAAGCGTTTATGAAAAAATGGCAAATCAGTTCAATACAGAAGGAGAAAGATTGCAAACTACCTATACAAATTTGGTGAATCAATTAAATGCAGCTTTGCAAGCAGAACAAGAACAAGTGCGGCGGGTAGAAAGTGCCTATCAAAACATGACAAATCAGTTCGATCGCGCGCTGGAGTTGGGCAACAATCAATTAGTTGGCTATTTGGAAAGAACTACTTCATCGCAGCACAAGTTTTTTGAAGAAGCAGATACTTCGATGGCGAAAGTGTGCAGTGGGTTGCAAGAAAGTTCCGACGGTTTGATGCAGGTTGCTCATTATTTGGTGGCTGCTGCTGATAATTTGGGAACAAAGAAACCCTAGGGTGGGTTTTACGATAACCGAGAAACACGCAGATATAAAGGTGTTCAAAAAGATAAGGTAAGTTGTTGGGCTTCAGCCCTCTTATCTAAAATAAAAGGTACGTTGTTGGGCTTCAGCCCTCTTATCTAAAAGGTACGTTGTTGGGCTTCAGCCCTCTTATCTAAAAGGTACGTTGTTGGGCTTCAGCCCTATACGCTTAAAGGTACGTTGTTGGGCTTCAGCCCTCTTAACTTAGTGGCTATATAAGCTGTCAGTCATACCTCACTTTTTTGATAACCCCTATAATAAACCCGCCCTCCATAGTTGCAATCGCTTGATATTCTGCAATCAAGCATCTTTCACCATCCAAACTAACAAGCTGAGAATATGCTCGACGGGGGGCAGCGGATAGTCGGTTAGGTCGATCGTTATTATCTGTCCCTCCAGCTTCAAAAACCGCCATTGCGTGCCGCTGGTAACGCAACCGTAGACAGCCCCAAGCAGTTGCTCTTTTGCCCGATTAAATTGTTCTACAGCCAGCATTTCTGCAATGCACTGTCCCAGCCCAGATTTCAAGTCAGATTTTTTTGCCTCAACCACAACAATTGCTGGAGCTTCCACCGTAAGTTGTTCGGGAGAGCGGCTAATGAGGAAATCACAAACTCCGTTAAGTCCAACACTCGGATCGACATTGAATTCTTCGCCAGAAAACACACTAATTTGACGGTTGAGAATTCGTCGCACTTCGAGCAATACAGGATTTATAATGACTTCAGAGCGAGCCTTTTCGGTGTCTACAGCGATCGCCCAAGGTACATCCTCTAAAATTGCCAATAACTTAGAACTAGGGGCGATCGGCTCAACAGAGTCCGGGAAAAATCTGCTTCCCTCAACAATCGTCAGGTGAAAATCTCGCTTCACCTTGTCAATACTAAACTGACTGTAGAGCATAATATTTTCTTGTTGTTTTATTCTAGAGTGTAATGTAAAATAGCAGAATATATCAAAAGTTCCACACCAATAATTATATGTCAAATATGACAGTAAAAAATCAAAATTAATACCTCACCAAAAAAATGAGAAATATATCAGATTTAGACAATGCACCGGAAATAGAAGAAGAGGAAGACTCCAGCGTACTGCTATCGATCGGCGATTTAATGTCCGGCTTGCTGATGTTGTTCGCCCTCCTGTTCATCACCGTGCAAATTCAACTTAGCGAAAAGGCGAAAATGCTCGATGAGAAAATCCTTCAGGTGGAAAAACTGCGGCAGGAATTGCAGCAATATCAAAAGGCTTTTGAAGGACTGCCGCAGATTATTGTCAATGCTTTAGAGGGAAAAGTTGGAGACAAAGATATTTTTACTGTTGACCCCGGAACCGGAGATGTCAGCATTCGCGATCGCATTTTGTTTGATAATAACAGTTCCGTCCTCAAACCCGAAGGTAAAAAGTTTTTGCAAGCCTTCATTCCCATCTATACCCAAGTGCTTTTTGCAAACAAACAGTTTGAAAAACAAATTTCTCGCGTTGTCATCGAAGGACATACCAGTTCCGCAGGTTCCGATTCCAAAAATCTGGAACTGAGTTTGCGTAGGGCTTTAGCTGTTTCTAATTATATGTTTTCCAATGAGGTTAATTTTCCTAAAAAAGCCGAATTGCAGCAAAAAGTATTAGTTTCTGGACGGGGAGAATTAGATGCGAATCCGACTCAAAATGCAGCGGGCGATCGCAAAGTCGTTTTCCGCTTCCAATTCCGCCGCGAAAACTTGAATGTTGACGTAAACCGCCAATTACCCTCGCCCGAAAGCAAAAGCCCGAATTCAGAATTTCACAGGTGGTACCCGCCACGTGATTTATCCGTGGAATCAATCCCAAATCGAAAATCGAAAATCCTCTCTTCCCCCGAATTTATCCGTGGGGTTAATCTAAAATCTAAAATCTAAAATCTAAAATCGATTGACCTGCGGATTTGATATAAAATGTGTGGAATTATTAGTCCTATACGCACGGGTAGCCAAACACCCTGATGAAATCGCTCTTTCCCAATCCAAAATCGAACAGCGAACATAGAAAACTGTATAACCTGTTGCTGCTATTATTTCCCGCCAGCGCATGGCTGAGCGTTTTCTTCGTTCTGCCGGTGCTAATTGTACTATTGTACAGTTTCTTAGAGCGCGGTACCTACGGCGGGATTACTTGGGTATTTACTCTCAGCAACTACCAGCGTTTGTTTAGCTGGGTTTTTTTAGGGGTAATTGGTCGATCGCTCTTTTTGGCTTTTTTGACAACCGCGGCTTGTTTGTTAGTCGGGTATCCCCTAGCATTTTTCATCGCCACCCGTCCTCCCCGCTGGCGAAATGCCTTGCTTTTGCTGATAATTATTCCATTTTGGACTAACTTTCTAGTGAGAACCTACGCCTGGATCATTCTGCTGCGGAGCGAAGGAGTAGTGAACATAGCCCTGCAAAACCTGCAAATAATTACCGAACCGTTAAACTTGCTGTTTACGCCTTTCGCTGTGGCGATCGGTCTGATTTACGGCTATTTACCTTTCATGGTTCTGCCTTTATATTCTAGCATAGAACGCTTCAATTTTTCATTAGTTGAAGCAGCTCAAGATTTAGGAGCAAATGATATTCGCACTTTTTGGCGCGTATTTTTACCGCTGACAACTCGCGGCATTGTTGCGGGTTCTATCCTCGTGTTTGTTCCCGCAGTCGGCGCTTTCATTACACCCGATATATTGGGCGGGTCGAAAACAATTATGGTGGGAAATTTGATTCAAAATCAGTTTATGAAATCCCGCGATTGGCCTTTTGGTTCGGCGCTTTCTATGCTGTTGACGGTAATAATATTAGTTCCTGTTTTAATTTACTTCCGCGTCTCCGACGAAACGGAATAAGTGGTGTGTACTGCGCGCCTTACATTTAGGTTAAGATGAGCTAATGACCAATGACTATTGACCAATGACTATTGACCAATGACTGCTGTTCGCGAGGACGCTCGCACTAATGACTATTGACTAATGACTAAAATAAAACTAGATTTATTTGTTCGGGCGATCGCCAAAAAGTGGCTTTGGGTACAAGCTGCACTAGCATTTGCCTTTCTCTACTTGCCAATTCTCATCTTAATTATTTACTCGTTTAACAGCTCCAAATTTAACGCAGTTTGGCGCGGTTTTACCCTCGATTGGTACGGCAGCTTGTTTAGCAATGCAGGCGCGACTCTTGCTACCAGCAGCAGTGCCGGAATTTTGCCAGCACTTAGCAATAGCTTGCTAATTGCAGCTATTTCGACAGCTTTAGCGACTATTTTCGGTACCATGCTCGCGCTAGCGCTTGAACGCTTTCATTTTCCGGGACGCAAAGCAGTAGAAGCTTTACTATTTTTGCCGATTATTATGCCCGAAATTACGATCGGCATTTCGCTGCTAGTTTTCTTTACCCTAGCATTTCGGATCGTAGAAAATCTCACCGGAATCCGCCTCAATCTCGGCTTACCCACAGTAATTATCGGTCACGTTGTCTTTAATATTTCATTCGTAACGATTACCGTCAGGGCGCGTTTGGCGGAACTCGATCCTCAATTAGAACAAGCAGCCTTTGACTTGGGTGCTAACGAATGGCGGACTTTTTGGCGGATTACTCTCCCTCTAATTTTGCCAGCTATTTTCAGCGCAGCACTGCTGGCTTTTACTTTGTCGCTGGACGATTTTGTCGTGACATTCTTTACCACCGGTGTCGGTTCGATGACGCTGCCGCTATTGGTTTACGGCATGATAAAATTTGCAGTGACGCCAGCAATTAATGCCATCTCAACTTTGATGTTGCTAGCTTCTTTATTGCTGGTTGTATCCTCGCTAAGAGTTAAAAAAAGTTGAAAAACTTGCTTTGTGTGTCATAATTAATTTTGCCTACAACTAACAAAACTCATGAAACGCCTGCTGACTTTCTTACTTTTGTTTGTGATGAGTGCAACGGTGGTTTTCGGATGCAGCCGCACAGGCAGCAACCAGCAAGTCCTCAGCATTTACAATTATGCAACTTATATCGCTCCCGAAGCGATCGCCCAATTCGAGAAAGAGAACAATGTAAAAATTCAATACGACACTTTCGAGAACAGCGACGCACTCTACGCCAAACTCAAACAGGGAAATCCCGGTTATGATGTCATATTTCCCGCCGATTACATGGTCAGAATCATGGCAGCCGAGAATATACTTGAACCGCTAGATCCTGCAAAAATTGTTAACAAAAATAATCTCGATTCAAAATGGCTAAACCAAACATTTGACCCTGGCAATAAATATTCATTGCCCTATCAGTGGGGAACAATGGGAATTGGCTACAACATCAAAGCAACCAAGGACGAGATTAACAGTTGGGGGGCGATGTTCGATCCTAAATATACTGGAAAAATAGCATGGCAAGATGATGCCCGATACACTTTTGCAGTGGTTTTAATGTATTTAGGATTTGACCCAAATACAACTAATCCCGAAGAAATTAACAAAGCCCGCGACTTGCTGATTAAAAATAAAAATATCATTGCTGCTTTTGTCCCCGACACGGGTCAAACTCTGCTCGATCAAGGAGAAGTCAACCTGACAATGGAATGGAGCGGCGATATTTTTCAGGTGATGAAAGAGAATCCAAATCTCCGCTACGCTATTCCCAAAGAAGGAACAATTGTCTTTTCTGACAACATGGCAATTCCCAAAGGTGCACCGCACAAAGAGTTAGCTGAGAAATTTATTAACTTTATTTTGCAGCCAGAAGTAGGTGCGACAATATCTAATTTTACCCACTATGGCTCGCCGAATAAAGCAGCAATAGACAAAGGTTTAATTGACCCGAAAGATTTGAAAAATCCCCAAATTTATCCACCGGCTGAAATTTTTGGTAAGATGAAATTCTTGCAGGATGTCGGGAAAGCAACCGCATTGTACGATCGAGCTTCGACGGAAGTTAAAGCAGGAGCAGGAAAGTAAGCATTGGTGTCAACTTAAGGTCAAACTTAACTGGTTCCAAGGAAGAGCATGGTAACGAGTAGAAAGCGAGTAACTAACTAACTGTAGGGTGCGTCAGGGGAAAAATTATTGAGTATCTCGTCACAATATTCAGCCCTGACGCACCCTACAATAACTACTACGATAGATAAGAATGCACGCCGTCGAAATTTTAGACATTTCCAAAGTATTTAAAAGTGCCAGCAGTCAAGATTTCTTGGCTGTAGACAATATCAACCTGCAAATTAAAGATCGCGAATTCTTTTCTTTGCTCGGCCCTTCCGGCTGCGGCAAAACTACAACTTTGCGAATGATTGCGGGTTTTGAAATGCCCACAGCGGGCGAAATTTACATTCACGGCCAACCGATGCGGCATCGCCCGCCATTTCACCGCCCCGTGAATACGGTATTTCAAAATTATGCTTTATTTCCGCACATGACAGTAGCACAAAATGCTGCATTTGGCTTAGAAATGGAGAATTTGCCTCCCCAAACAATTCACGATCGCGTGGTGGCAGCTTTAGCATTAGTACAGTTAACCGATGTAGAAAAACGCTATCCCCGCCAACTCTCAGGAGGGCAGCAGCAGCGAGTAGCGTTGGCGAGGGCGTTGGTTAAAGAGCCTTCTGTTTTGCTGTTGGATGAACCCTTAGGGGCCCTGGATTTGAAGTTGCGTAAAGAGATGCAATTAGAATTAAAAAAAATGCAGCGACAATTGGGAATTACGTTTATTTATGTAACTCACGATCAGGAAGAAGCGCTCACCATGTCGGACAGAATTGCTGTGATGGAGGGAGGAAAACTGCAACAAGTCGGGACGCCTGTTGAGATTTATGAATATCCTAAAACGCGGTTTGTGGCTGATTTTATTGGGGACAGCAATTTTTTGACCGGGCGAGTAGTAGAAAAGCAACAGGGTAAAATAATCGTGTTGGTTGATCAGCAGTTGCCCGTGTTAGTTGCAACATCAGAAGATTTGCCCGCTGGGAAAGTTGTTACCCTGGTGTTGCGGCCGGAAAAAGCCACTATTTATCCGGCTAATTATGATGCTGAGCATAGCTGGCCGGGAGTAGTTGAAGAGGCGATTTATATTGGCACTGACACGCGCTATACGGTGCGCCTGACTGCTAAAAGCTCGATCGCCCTTCGCCGACAAAACTTGCACAGAGATGACTTGCAGCGGCACAAAATTGGCGACAGCGTTCGAGTCGCCGTGCCGCCGGAAAGTATCTGTATTTTATAGCGACAGGAAGAAGGAAGACACGACACAGATTTGCACACGAATGCACGTATATTCTCAGTAACAGTGCGGTGCTCTTATGGGCATAGGGCATAGGGCATAGGGCATAGGGCATTGGACTGGAACCCGTGTACTTCACCACTACAGGCAATAACATCTTCTACGCTGGCGATCGCAAATCCATCAAAACCTTACTAATTGGATTGCCATTCTATTTCAGAGGTGCGTTACTCGCAGGCTAAATGGAACTTCTCCCTATGGGGGAAGTTCCGATTAACAAGAGTCAAAAAATCATCCATCGAAGATGTCGATTTAGTGAATCGGAGTTGAAAGCCTCCGCGCTTTTAGCCCGAAGGTAAAAACAAGAGAAAAACTCTTGTAGTTATGCACAACAAATTCCCAAACTAGCCAACTTTTAAGGTGGGGGAATTTCCGGCGAGGGGGAAGGCACCGGAATTTCCGGAGGAGTTGTTGATTCTGGCGACGGCGCGGGAATCTCCGCAGGACTCGATTCTGGGGAGGGCGAGGGACTCTCGGCACCGGGCGAGGGACTCTCGGCACCGGGCGAGGGACTCTCGGCACCGGGCGAGGGAATATCCGCAGGAGTTGGGGCGGTAGTTTCCGGCGGTGGCGGCAGTTGTTCGGGATCGGGGTTCTGGTTTTGGAGGCTCCGCACCCACAAACCTAAGCCCGCGAAGACTAGCATCAGCACCAACAGTCCCAGCAGCGGCCCCAAACGCTTCGGCTTCTGTTTTTCAACTGGTTCCGAGGCGGAGGCCGTTTCGGGGTACAGCAACTGTTTCGACGATTCAGAAAGTTGAGATTCTGGCATCCTCCCCGTTTTTTGGAGGGATACCGAGCCTGACACCGAGGGTGACATGGGTAGCGACACCGAGGGTGACATGGGTAGCGATATCGACGGCGACGCCGACGGTGCCGACGCCGTATCGAACAGTACGACTCTCTCCGGTGACATCCGACAGTAAGTCACCACTACAGAGGTGTTGTCGTAACCATTTTTCTCGTTGGCGAGGCGAACCCAAGACTGAGCAGCGGCTTCCAAGGACATTTTGCCCTCAAGTACCTCTGGGCCGTAATTCTGCCAAGATTGCTCTACCCAGTCGTTATCGCTCAAACCGTCGGAACACAGCAGCAGCAAGCCTTCCTCTTCGACAATAAATCGTTGAATCGTCGGGCGCAGAAAATCGCCGTCCCGCGTCCCCAAAGCTTGAGTGAGGGCTCCGGCATCCGATCGCAATTGAGTCTCCCAGTATAAACTGTGTCCTAGGTGCACTTCCCTAGACGCTACATCGTCGTCCACAGTTAGCCGCTGACAGTAATTGTTGCCAATCCAATAGGCGCGGCTGTCTCCAACATTGACCAAATAAAGTTCGTGACTGTTATTCGCGGGTACATCCTGAGAAACTTTCACTTTTTGAGGCAACTGGAGGGCCATCACCAAAGTGGTTCCCATGCGCTCCCGCAACTCTTTTCCTTGCTCGTTATTTTGAGCGGAAATCACATTATTCACAACTTTCACTATTTCTTCGAGTTGTTTGATGACCATTGCTGGCGCCATCAACTCTTCTTGTTCGGCGATTTCGGCGAGCAAATTTTGGATTAAAGCTTTCAGCGATTGCACGGCTAACTGACTGGCAACTTCTCCTCCTTCGTGGCCTCCAACCCCGTCGCAAACCATTGTCAAGTAAGGAATTAGTTTGTCATTTCCGGCACTTTTTATCGATTGAAAATCAGCAGCAGTCGGATAGCAACTATCTTCATTTTGGGAGCGCTGCGGCCCGGTATCGGTGATGCCGACTACTTCTAAATGCAGGGGCAATTTAGCAGCTTGTTCTAATAGTAAATCGTTAAGTTCCAGGGCGATCGCATCTAAGTTCATGCTGCTGCGGCGCATAAACAGACAAATCTCTCCGAGTTTCGACTGTACCTCAGGCTGCGCCGAGTCCACCAAACCAGACCACACATCTCCCAAATCCTTCAGCGTCGGTACAAAATTACCTCGATGCAGTTCCACCAGACGCACCCGCCAACCTTCCACGCGCAAATTTTCCGGTACCAGCAAACTCGCAGCGACTCCTTGTTCGGAAAGCGGCGCCCACAGTTGGAGCATTTGCCACAGCCAGTAAACTTGGCGCGTGGCACTTGTCTGAGCCCAAGCTTGTAGAATAGAAGGATACAGGCTACCGAAATTATTGACCGGCACATTTTCCAACAACAGCACCTCTGTGGCTTCTGCTGCTTCCCCGAGCGAACAAAAGCCGTATACTTCGGGCGTATGCAGCCGCTGGGGATACAAATGCAGGTAAGGCATAATTCTATCCGGCAGTTGTTCGGGGACGCTAGGAGGAATAGACGGACGGCTGTCGAGCCAGATTTGGGGTGCAATGACAAAATATCGATCGGCGATTATCTTACCCGCCGGCACTTCCTCGACTGTGGGGCCCACCGCCCACAAATAGCGATAAATTAAATCGGTTTCGCAAGCTGCACACTTCTGGCTGCCAAAGCTATTGCCGGGATCGGAACAGCTCAGATTCGGGCAATAAATCGGTTCGGAGAAACTACTGATCATATCGAAATAGTTTGTGTAAAAACATTCTGAAGATATATGATTGCCACGCTCAAATTCAGGAACTTGAGAATAAACTGATTTTAGCCCCTATCAATTTCTTAACTGCCTTTGGGGCACGAGAAATTGTAGTTGCTGCCGGTGGACACCGGCTAAAATTGTAATTTAAGTTACTAAAATCTGACTTTGAGTACAATGGAAGCCTCAACCTGGTACCGCGATGTGAACAATCGCGATCGGGCTAGCAAGTCATAAAGCCTTGCAGAGTCAGTCGTTGGCAATTCTTAAATCTCAAATTTCAAATCTAAGATATTTCATAGTATCACCAATTCTTTTTATGTTCTGGACTCCCACGCTCCTTTGGTTGCTAGTTGGGGCTTTGCTCTGTTTGGCAGAGCTATTTCTCCCCACTGCTTTTGTTGCTTTTATCCTGGGACTGAGTGCCTTCGCCGTCGCTGGATGCTCTCTAGTTTTACCTTACGTTAATTTACAAATATTCCTGTGGATGGTATTTTCGACAGTTTTTGTGCTGCTGTCCCGGCGATTGATACCAAAAGGCAAGGCATGGGCGATCGCAGATTCTGACGAAGCTAAAACTTTAACAGAAATTCTCCCAGGAGAATCGGGGCGAGTGATTTATGAGGGGAATTCTTGGCAAGCTCGCTGCGAAGACACTTCTACCGCTATCCCCCCCAACCAAAACGTGATAGTCGTCGGCAGGAAAGGCACTACTCTGATAGTTTTACCAGAACATTTGCTGCATTCTTAAAAAAGATGTGGAATTGGGAATTAGAAATTGGTAGTTGGGCATAGGGCATAGGGCATTGGGCATTGGGCATTGGGCATTGGGCATTGGGCATTGGGCATTGGGAATTGGGCATTGGGCATTGGGAATTGGCACTAACAAATAACCAATAACAAATAACCAATAACAAATAACCAACAGTCAATATTTAACAGTCAAGATTTATAGGAGGCGACCGTGGAACAATTGTTTTTACTCGTATTTTTAGCACTGGGCGGCTCAGCGATCGCAGGTTCCGTCAAGATTATCAATCAGGGAAATGAAGCGCTGGTGGAAACTTTAGGAAAATACAGCGGCAAGAAACTCGAACCTGGTTTGAATTTTGTCACACCGTTTCTCGATCGCGTCGTTTACGAACAAACAATTAGGGAAAAAGTCTTAGACATTCCGCCGCAAGCTTGTATTACGCGCGACAACGTTTCCTTCACTGTAGATGCTGTAGTTTACTGGCGGATTGTGGACTTGGAAAAAGCCTGTTACAAAGTAGAAAATCTCCAGTCAGCAATGGTAAATATGGTGCTGACTCAAATTCGCGCGGAAATGGGTCAACTGGATCTAGAGCAAACTTTTACGGCTCGTTCTCAAATTAATGAAATCTTGCTCAGAGATTTAGATATTGTGACCGATCCTTGGGGAGTGAAAGTAACGCGGGTGGAATTGCGCGATATTATCCCTTCTAAAACTGTACAGGAATCGATGGAATTGCAGATGGCAGCCGATCGCCGAAAACGAGCGGCAATTCTGACATCCGAGGGCGAACGCGAGTCAGCAGTTAACAGCGCCAAAGGTAAAGCCGAAGCGCAGGTTTTGGATGCGGAAGCGCGGCAAAAAGCGACTATTTTGGAGGCGGAAGCTCAACAAAAGGCGATCGTGCTGAGAGCGCAAGCAGAACGCCAAAGTCAGGTTTTGAAAGCTCAAGCTACTTCTGAGGCTTTACAAATTATCGGTAAAACTCTACAAAATGACCCCAAGTCCCGCGAAGCTTTACAGTTTTTGTTAGCTCAAAACTATCTGGATATGGGATTAAAAATTGGCAGCAGCGATAGCAGCAAGGTGATGTTTATGGATCCGCGCAGTATCCCGGCTACGATGGAAGGATTGCGATCGATTGTTGGGGAAGGTAATAGTAATGAGGTGAAAAAATAGAAAGAAAGAGACGGCGATTGAAATCGCTTCTACACAAACGATGTCCGCCTCCGCGGACTAAGAATTAATTCAACCCGCGGAGGCGGGTTTCGTCTTTATAGCAGCGATTTCAATCGCCGAGTAAGTATCTTCTTCCTTCTTCCTTCTTCCTTCTTCCTTCTTCCTTCTTCCCTAAGATTCTTGAGCGAGAGTACATCGATCGCACAATCCAAAAAATTCCAAAGTATGATAATAAATTTTGAAAGAATGAGATTGTTGTAATTGGCTTTCTAGGTGGTGTACGGGGCATTCGTCGATCGTAATAGACGCACCGCATTCGAGACAAGTAAGGTGATGTTGGTCTTGGTGAGCGGCACCGTAGAGAGATTCGCCACTAGCAAGCGTTCTGACTTGCACGAAGCCCTCCCGCTTTAAACCGTCGAGGGAGCGGTAAACTGTTGCTAAGCCCATGCTGTGGTCGCTGTTACGCAGTTCTAGGTAGATATCTTGCGCTGAGAGCGATCGATTCAAGTGCTTGAGCAAGTGTAAAATACGCTCCTGACTGCGGGTGCGGTTGGTTCTCATAATTTTTTTGTCTAATCGGCTGGAATCAAATCTATCGCTGTTTCTAGGCTAGCTTAATTCGGGGCAGCAAAGGGCGATCGGCTTCCCGCCCGCGTTGTAGAATGAGGTGGCCGTAAATTTCGCATCACCTACACATTGCTGTGACTCAAAAATATTTTGCCCAAATCTATGTTACCCTCCGCCCTTCGGTTTTAGACCCGGCCGGTACTGCCGTACAGTCTGGTTTGCAACACATGGGATACGACAATGTTGAGCGCGTGCGGATCGGGAAGTACGTTGAATTGACGCTGACTGCTGCGGATGAGTCGGAGGCGCGCGAACAACTCGATCGCGTTTGCGACCAACTTTTGGCCAATCCAGTGATTGAAAACTATCGCGTTGAGTTGACTGAAATTCCTGTTGCTGTCGAGACAGCAGGGGTATAAAAATGAAATTTGGAGTTATTGTTTTTCCGGGTTCAAATTGCGATCGCGATGTGGTGTGGGTAACTCAAGGGTTGCTGCACCAACCGACGCGGATGATTTGGCACGAAGATACCGATATTTCGGATATTGACATCATTGTAGTTCCCGGTGGTTTCAGTTACGGAGATTATTTGCGGTGTGGCGCGATCGCCCGTTTTTCTCCAGCGATGCAAGCGACTGCCGAACACGCGAAACAAGGAAAGCTTGTACTCGGCATCTGCAATGGTTTTCAGGTGCTGACTGAAGCTGGTTTGCTCCCCGGTGCTCTGGTGCGGAATGCGGGATTGCATTTTATTTGCGATCGCGCTTCCTTGAAAGTCGAACGCGGTAATACGCCGTGGACTTCGGCTTATACTTCGGGTGAAATCATCGATTTGCCGATCGCCCACGGGGAGGGCAATTATTATGCTGATGCGGATACTTTGGCAGAGTTAGAAGAACACGATCAAGTGTTGTTTCGCTACTGTACAAGTACCGGAGAAATTAGCGCTGCTGGTAATCCGAATGGTTCGTTAAATAATATTGCGGGCATTTGTAATCGCCAGGGCAATGTGTTAGGAATGATGCCACATCCTGAGAGGGCATCCGATCCAATGTTGGGCGAAACTGATGGAGTAAAATTGTTTCAAGGGTTGCTGATGGCAACAGTTGCTGCTGTTTTATAGTTGATATTTGCAATATTCTTGTAGGGGCGGGTTCACCGATCGTAATCGCCCCAACTCGACTATCTCAAAAACCCGCCCCAACCCAACGAACAATCATCACCAACATTTAAAATTCAATGCAAATTTGAGGTTAATTTGGGTTATTGGTGGGGTGCGGGCGGGTTTATTTAGATTGTTTGTTGTCGTTAGATATTGTTGGCGAACCCGCACCTACAAGATTTTATGTTCTATAATAACAAATCAATGGGATTTGATATTCTTCATAAATATTTTTTATGTCCTTAGTTAATTTAGCCAACACCAAAGCTCGGCTACTCGGCTGTAGCGCCGTATACCTCGTCGGCCAGTCTCTCTCCACCGCCCTCAGCACCTCCGGCCCCGCAGCAACTATGGCAGCAGGTATACTCGGCGGCCCGACAGGAGTGTTGGCGGCTAGTGTTTTAGCAACTATTGTTACTGGTGTTGTCGGTAATATCACGGCGGGCGAATGCGGTAACAAGTTGGCGCAGCGAATCGGAAAAAATGCGGATATTCTTAAAAATGGCGATTTGACTGCGGCGGCTGGAGAAGCTATCAGCCGTCTGCTTCAAAAGAGTATTCCTGAATCTGAGGAATTTAAGGTGATTGCTGAACGAAATCATCTGCGTCATGCTAAGGCTGATTTTCAACACTTAGCTAAGAAAACAGTCGCTTACTGGGAGACAATTGATGCCAAAACCGATGGTAATACAACTCCTTTGAATTTTTCTGATTCGCAACTTGCCAAGATTTTTTCACCGGTTCCGAATCAATTTGTGGAAGTTACCGGATTGTCGGTGCAAGATTGGCAAGATTTTTTGACGGTTTTTGCGGCGAAGGAAAACAAAACTTTGCATCCTGAATTGATTGGATATGCGGCGGCGCAACTGCACCAGTTTTTCCCGAAGGCGTTTTGCGAAGTGCTGAAACAAGATGCGGAGACTGGCGGCAGACAATTTGCGGGAATGCAGTTGATTTTGCATCGGGAAGCTTTGGCCCAATTACAAAGTTTGGGGCTGCAAAATGGCGAAATTTTGCAAAAATTGCAGGCTTTGGCGACGCGGGAGCAAATTTGCCAAGTGATGGCGAAATTGGAAGTTATCGAAACTGTCCGGGATGAGTTGGCAGAAGTTCGGGCATTGTTGGAAAGATATATCGATCCTACTGCGCCGAGTTTGCCGATTCCTGTTAAGTCTGAGACGATTATTCAGGACAGAATTAAAGACTTTACCGGTCGAAAATTTGTGTTTCAAGCAATTAATGAGTTTCTGAAGACAAAGCAAAAAGGCTATTTTGTGTTGGAGGCGGAACCGGGTGTTGGGAAAAGCGCGATTATGGCGGCCTGTGTGGTGATGTTGAAGCGCCGCTGCATTACTCATTTCAACTCGCAACCGGACGGGATTGTCAGCGCTGAAACTTTTCTGAAAAATGCTTGCACTCAGTTGATTGAAGGTTTTGGTCTTAAAGATAAGTATCCGCGACTGCCGGAAAATGCCATAAAAAACAATACCTTTCTATGCGAGTTGCTGAAGGAAGTTAGCGATAAGTCTAGCAGGGACAAAAAAATAATTTTTGTGGTGGATGCGCTGGATGAAGTTGATTGGAAGGCTCAAATTAGGAACAGTAATGTTTCGTATTTGCCTAATGATTTGCCGGATAACGTCTATTTTATTGTCTCGAAGCGGCCGGAATTTCTGACAATGCCGACAGCTAACAAGACGGTTTTTGATTTGATGAAATACAGTGCTGAAAGTCTGGAAGATGTCAAGGCTTATCTGGCAAAACGCACAGAGAGAAGCGAGTTAATTCAGGATTGGATTAAGAGTCGAAATTTGCAGCGGGAACAGTTTGTGACGGCGGTAGCCCAAAAAAGCGAAAAGAAATTTATCTACCTCCGCCACGTACTTGATGAGATTGAAGGCGGCACGTACAATGATGTGAATTTAAACGATTTGCCAGCGGGTTTGGAGGAATATTATCAAAAACACTGGGGACAGATGATGGGACGGGAAGACGATCCTCTGCTGGAGATGAAGGTGAGGATTATCTATTTCCTGTCGCAAGCAGAGGAAGCAGTTTCTTGTCGCTGGTTGGCTATATCTGCCCGCGAGCAAAATGTTACGAAAGTACAGCAGGTACTCGGAAAATGGGATTCGTTTTTGCGAAAGGAGAAGGTAGGGAAGGAAACTCGATACACTATCTATCACAATAGTTTTCGGCAGTTTCTGGAAGCGGATGAAACTGTGCAGTCGGCGGGAATAACACTGGATGATATTAACGATGACATTAGCGATAATGCTACAGGAGGAGCGCCTCTATGAGCGATTTAGGTGTGTGGTTGGCGCAGAAGTGTCAGGAAGATCGAGATTTGCTGTTGAAATACCAACCGAAGAGATTTGCGAAACGGGGGAAGGTTGACCGTTATTGCGCTTGGTTGACTGATTTTGGGTTTATTGAGGCGAAGTTGGATTTTTTGGGGGTGCAAGCGCTGATTGATGATTACGATTTGGCGAGAGTTTCTGATGTGTTGTTGTCGCCGGAACAAACGCAAACGCTGAAGTTGATTCAAGGGGCAATTCGGAAGTCGGCTCACGTTTTGGACAGGGATAAAACGCAATTGGCTGGGCAATTGTGGGGGAGGTTGTTGGATTTTGAAATGCCTGAGATTCAAAGGTTGTTGGAACAGGCGCGGCAGTCGAAAGAGAGTGTTTGGTTGCGGCCTTTGAAGGCTAATTTAGAGCGGGCAAATGAAGGGGCATTGCGGACGCTTGTCGGTCATACTATGGAGGTACTAGCAGTGGCGATCGCACGCGACGGCAAAACCGCTATTTCCGCATCTGGCGATCAAACCTTGAAAATCTGGGACATTGAGAGTGGCACGGTACTCAAAACACTCATCGGTCATGCTTCAGAGGTAAATGCGGTGACAATCGCACCAGACGGAAAAACAGCGATTTCCGCTTCAGATGATGAAACCCTGAAAATCTGGGACATCGAGAGCGGCATCGAACTCAAAACTCTCACCGATCATACTGGCGGGGTACAAGCAGTGGCGATCGCACCCGACGGAAAAACAGCGATTTCCGCTTTCTTGGATAAAACCCTAAAAATCTGGGACACCGAGACAGGTCAGGAACTGAAAACTCTCACCGGTCATAGTCGCTGGGTACAAGCAGTGGCGATCGCACCAGACGGAAAAACAGCGATTTCCGCATCTTCGGATAATACCCTAAAAATCTGGGACACCGAGACAGGCCGGGAACTGAAAACTCTCACCGGTCATAGTAGCTGGGTACAAGCAGTGGCGATCGCACCAGACGGAAAAACAGCGATTTCCGCTTCAGATGATGAAACCTTGAAAATCTGGGACACCGAGACAGGCCGGGAACTGAAAACTCTCACCGGTCATCGTGAGTCGGTAAAAGCAGTGGCGATCGCACCAGACGGAAAAACAGCGATTTCCGCTTCATGGGATGAAACCCTGAAAATCTGGGACACCGAGACAGGCCAGGAACTTAAAACTCTCACCGGTCATAGTAGCTGGGTACTAGCAGTGGCGATCCCACCCGACGGAAAAACCGCGATTTCCGCTTCAGATGATAAAACCCTGAAAATCTGGGACACCGAGACAGGCCGGGAACTGAAAACTCTCACAAGTCATAGTTCCGGGGTACAAGCAGTGGCGATCGCACCAGACGGCAAAACAGCGATTTCCGCTTCCAGGGATGAAACCCTAAAAATCTGGGACACCGAGACAGGCCAGGAACTTAAAACTCTCACCGGTCATAGTGGCTGGGTACAAGCAGTGGCGATCGCACCAGACTGCAAAACAGCGATTTCCGCTTCAGATGATAAAACCCTGAAAATCTGGGACACCGAGACAGGCCGGGAACTGAAAACTCTCACCGGTCATA
>NZ_JAEQDE010000071.1:0-102011 GCF_020737865.1 Microcoleus sp. PH2017_35_SFW_U_B | reverse complement strand
AGTCATGAGCAAGCACGCTGGAATAGCGAGGTTTACTTATAACTGGGGATTGGCTACTTGGAGTAATCTTTACAAAGATGGATTGAAGCCCAACAAATATCTACTCAAGAAATTCTTTAACAATCATGTAAAACCTGAATTTACATGGATTAAAGAAGCGGGAATTTGCCAGAAGATAACTCAATATGCTTTTGACAATCTAGGGGATGCTTTCACTCGGTTCTTCTCAAAAAAAGCTGGATATCCCAAATTCAAGAAAAAGGGCCATCATGATTCCTTCACGATAGATGCAGGTGGTAAACCAATCCCGGTAGGTGGTACGTCCATAAAGCTACCAACAATCGGTTGGGTAAAAACCTACGAAGGATTGCCTCATACTACTTGCAAGTCAATCACTATTTCACGTACTGCCGACAGTTGGTTTATTGCTTTTGCCTACGAACAGGAGCATGAGCCAACTGTAAAGGAATACGATGTCGTGGGTGTTGACTTGGGAGTTAAAGAGTTGGCAACCCTTTCAACGGGTGTTGTTTTCCCTAACCCAAAGCATTACAAAACGCACCTAGCGGTAGCGAATCTCAGAAAAAATACTCTCCATCAAATTACTACTTACTTAGGCAAAAACCACGCAACGATAGTAGTAGAAAATTTGAATGTTTCGGGGCTGCTAGCCAATCACAAACTAGCTCAAGTTATCGCTGACTGTGGATTCTATGAATTCAAGCATCAACTGGAATATAAAGCTAAAAAGTTTGGCTGTGAAATAATCATTGCTGACCGCTGGTTTCCTTCGAGCAAGACCTGTTCAAACTGTGGACATATTCAAGATATGCCCCTAAAAGAAAGAACTTACAACTGCGGAAGTTGTGGTCATTCGATGGACAGGGATTTGAACGCAGCAATTAATTTATCGCGCTTGGCTAAAACGTGAAAGCTTACCGAGGGATAGCCGCTCCCATGCTCCCGATGAAGTAAGAAGCAAATGTCTAGACTTGTCTAGGATTTGTATAGCAGAAAAACGCATTGCTAGAAAGCTTGCCGAGAATTTGGGTTAAAAAGTGTCTGCGTAAGTCCTCGATCGCTTTCTTCTGTAAACTTATGTAAAGTCATAGTAGATAATTTCACTTACACAAACTTCTACCGATGGATACTACTGTTCTTTCTTCAACCTTTGTGATGACGCTGCTGTTGGCTGTTGGCTTGTTTTTCTTCATCAAGGCCTCAGTCAAAGATCGCATCGAACAAGTCAAGCTTGCTTCCGAGAGCGCCCAAGAGTTACTGTTAACCCAGCTACAAGAGTATTTTGCTTCTAGGGCTTACCGAGTTGCAGCCGTTGATGCCCCCAACTATAAAGTCACCTTTGAGGGTTTTGTGCGGCCGAGTTGGTTTCTAGCTATCTTTTTAACCCTGTTGAGTGCAGGCGGCGCTCTCTGCTTGGGACTGGTTTTGGGAATGCTAGTACCACAGCAAGGTCAAATTTTCCTAGGTTTGGTACTGCTGTCGCCGTTGACGGGAGTATTTTACTGGAAAAAAGCCGGACGCTCCGAGCAAGTCATTCTCAAACTCGAATCAGTTGCTGACTCGGAAAGCCCAACTAAAAGCTTTGTTACTGTCAGAGCTCACCGCGACGAACTAGCAACTATGCAAAAAGCTTTAAATTTGAAACCCCTGGAAGATTAAAAGTTTGGCGCGGAACGTTTTTTTGATATGCTAGATGCCGTGCTTCGACTTCGAGCCGACAAAAGGATTGCTGCTGGCAGTTCTCTAGTTGGCCCGAAAGTTCGATCGACTGTTGATGCAAAGTAAATGATTTTCTAGAAACTTATTGAATAATTGGGTAAAAGCTGGTAGTGTAGGGCGGGAATAAAAAACGCTCTAGCGATTAAAACAGCTAGGGCGATGGTCACTTTGAGTCATTATCGTTTTCAGCAAATGTTGAAGCATCAAGCTGTTAAATATGGCAGTTTTGTAGTAGACATAACCGAATAATACACATCACAAACCTGTTCAAAGTGTGAACAGAGATTTAAATGGCGCTTTCAATATCTTGTTGAAAGCTTTGAGAGATACCTCCTTGACGGGAGAGCTTGCAGCTTTCACGCGTCTTGCCATACACAGCTAATTCGGGCTTAGTCTTGGATTTGCTGGGTTAAATGTATCTGGCACGGTCAAACGATTTTAGATTGTGAGATTTTAGATTTGAGATTTATTCTACAGATGAATCTGGGAGCTTTAATTTTCGTCTAAAATTTGGAGTGGTTCGCGACTCGATTCCGATCTTGTATTCGTTTTTGGGCAGAGTCAAAAAAAACCATTATCCTGAGAGTGCCAATTGTGCCGATCGCCCTTTCTTGACGATCTATACTGTTGCGATGGCTCCTTCTACCTTAACTTCCCAAGGATTTTTCGCGTAAATTTCAGTTGGCACTCTCCAGACAATGAGAACTCTCGCGCTTTTGTTAAAAGAGCTAGAAAAACATTGGTGTCAATGTTTTGATCTAAACATTTCGATCTATGCGCGACTGGCGGACACCGCAGGAATTTTTTCTGCGGTTGCTTCCAGCATCACCTTTAAGCTGGGAAACAAGAAATGGTTCTCTTCTACGTATTGGGCTCCGAACAAACCTTTTTCAGCCCAAAAGTATCTGTCGGTGGTATGCTCGTTACGCTTGACCAACAGTAAAGCTGGGGGAGCAATGCCTTCGGCATGGATGAACTTGCGAGCCGCTGTTACGGGTTTATCTTCGCCGCTCTCGATGCTATATTGAGGCACACACTCTAAAATTCTGCGTCCTTCTTGTCGGCGGCGACTTTTGCGCTTGCGTCTCCTGGCCAATTTCTTTACCTCCTCTGTGAGCAGACAGTGTGAGCAGACAGTATGAGCAGACAGGTTTTGACATACTCCCCAGCCATAAAGACATGGGGATTCTGGATTCAAACAGCTTTTCTCAAGCACAGTTTGTCTGATATTGCCGAGCATCCTAGGTTGATGCCCCAACCTATCTCAGATTTTTTGGATTATAGAGTTGAGACCGGATTTTTACATCTGGCGAATCAACAATACATGATTCAATCATCAAAGCTGTCCCGATCGGGCGTGGCTTTTTATCCAATTTTTAGGTAATGATAGCTACCAAATCCGAGGCCAGTATATCTGTTCTAGCTCTAAACTTCAACTGTTTTTAATATATCGACATAATCTTAACATTCGTGCCGATCGACAAAAGTGCAGCGGTTGTGGTAAGGTGGGCCGCAACTTCCGGCAGCAGCCAAGCTTGGGACTCTGGGGAAGCTATGCAGGCGGGGCTTTAAAGCAATTGTGTTTGTGAAAGCTGAATCCTGGGAACCGAGCAGCCTGCCATCAAAGCCCACATACTAGAAATTTAGGAGTCTCCAATCTGTAATCGGGGGCTGAGCAGTTGTAATTTAGTTAAAATTCCGTAAAATATCTTAATGTGGCACTCATGTTAATGCCAGCCAGTTCAGAATTTGTCAAGCTTTGTCGATCGCAGGTGGCGATCGCAGTCAGTTTGGGTGCGACATTCAGCGCAGTATACCTGACACAAGAGCTGGTAGAAGGCAGCGAGGCAAAGTTAGTGCCGATCGCAGTTTACCCAGAAACCTCAGTCGAACCAGAAAATCAGGAGTTGAGGCTCGAACCGGCTTCAAGCTCGACAGTGAAACCAATGCCACGGCGGCTGGCTGCGCCGGCTTTGGCTGTGGAAGCATCAACCGTGGGTGCGATCGCACCCGAGCCACTGCCGGGTTTTGAAAACAGTTCCAATCAGTGCCAAGGCCCGGGGAATGTGTGGCAGCAACGGAGGCAAATAGTGACGCCTCTGATACACGAGGACGCTGTCCTGGGACTCCTGGTCAGCGGTAGGGAAGACAGGGCTTGGAACGATCGAGAGGAGGCTCAGATCCAACAAATTGCTCGCACCTTGGCCCTAGCCTGCATTTTAGACCAGCGATCGCAGTGGATGCATCAGGAATTGGGATCTTCTCGGCAAATCCAGGCTCAGGTTTATGACACGATGCACAACTTGCTGCACCAGTTCAAGAGTCCGCTGACAGCGTTGCGAACTTTTGGCAAACTGTTAGCGCGCAGGCTGGTACCAGAAGACAAAAATCGCAATGTGGCTTATAGTATTGTCCGAGAGAGCGATCGGCTCTCTGAATTGCTCGGCCAGTTCGATCGCACAGTAGATACCGGCGAAGCAAATCTCAGACTCCCATCAGGCACTTCAGAAACAGCAACTTCTAATATCGAATTAATCCAGCATTCTCCTCTGTCGCTGTTACCAGTGGCCAATTTGGACGAATCCTGTGTAGTGACAGAAGTCTTAAAACCGCTGTTAATTTCCGCCGAGGCGATCGCATCGGAAAGGCATCTGTCATTGCTAGCCGACATTCCGGCGGATTTACCACCAGTCTCGGCGAGCGATCGAGCTTTGCGCGAAGTTTTGAGCAACCTAATTGACAATGCTTTGAAATATACCCCCGCCGGCCGCCAAATTTATATTAAAGTAAGCTACGAAGCGAACCACCGCCCCTTACCTGCCATAGCAGTTGCAGTCAGCGACACAGGTTCCGGCATTCCCCCCCAGGATTTAGAGCATTTATTTGAGCGACACTACCGGGGAGAAAAAGCCCAGACAGAAATTCCCGGCACAGGATTGGGTTTGGCGATCGCCCGCGATTTAGTCCGCCAAATGCAAGGAGAAATCCAAGTATTTTCCCCAGTAAATCCGGAATGGCTGCCATCTAGTGCAGCTCATTTATATCCAACCGATAGCGGCACTACATTCGTCGTTTGGCTGCCGATGAAAAAGGAGAACAACTGTTTGTAGTGCGGACTTCAGTCCGCAATATTGAGCGGACTGAAGTCCGCACTACAAGCCTTACTTATTGGGGTCAATAGATCGGACATGATATCATTGCCAATCTAAAATTAAAAATATAAAATAGTCTCACAAACTCTATACCTGGGAAAAACCATATGAAGCATCTGCCTTTATTCGATAAAATTCCCAACTTTTCAAATCTTTTAGAAAAGCTCAAGAAACACTTTTTTACTGTACCATTTTTAGTTATTTTCAACACTCTGACTGTCTTGATTTTAGGCGGGCTGAGCCTATATGCCAAACTCAACAACCAGGGAGACGGAGTTGAACGCCTCTTTAGCGATCCTTTTAACTTCTGGTTCCCTTACGAAGGCCTCCTCACCGGAATTTCCGAAGTCCTCTGGTGCATCCCAGTCGCAATTTGTGCATTTACATTCGGACTCCTGCGCCAAAAAGACCCCCGCAGTCGATCGGCAATATTCTTCTTTTTTAGCGCTTTACTGCTGGGAGTCTTTTTCTTGGATGACAGGTTTCGGATGACTTTGATTCTTTCTCAGTTGGGAATATCTAAGAAATTAATTTATTTGTGTTATGGTAGTGGCGTTTTCCTTTACGGAATTAAATTTTGGCGATACATCAAAACCACTCCTTACCTGCCCTTAATCGCCGCATTCCTCTTATTTGCTATCTCGCGGTTTGAGGATATTATAGACACTCGTAGTCTAGGAACACACGCTATGTTAGAAGATGGCACTAAGTTATTAGCTCTTCTGAATTTGGCTATGTATTTTTGGCACGTATGTTATCAAGCAATTTGGACAGTTGACAGTTGACAGTTGACAGTTGACAGTTGACAGTTGACAGTTGACAGTTGACAGTTGACAGTTGACAGTTGACAGTTGACAGTTGACAGTTGGCAGTTGGCAGTTGACAGTCATTGGAAGCAATTACTAATTACCAATTCCAATCCGCAATGCCCAATGCGCTGGGAAGGCCAATGCCCAATGCCCAATCCCCAATGCCCTGGGAAGGCCAATGCCCCATGCCCCATGCCCCATGCCCCATGCCCCATGCCCAATTACCCATTGCCAATTACAAACAAACTTTTCATGTTTTTTTTATTCCTCTGACTAAAACTGTCAGGCAATCCCCGAAACCGCTGGAAATTCAGAAATTGAAACCCGCGAACATCAGCCAGTAACTTTGGCGTAGATTTTACCGCCGAAGTTGCAGCACAAGAGGCAATTTCTTTCTCTACTGTTAACACATTTCCGTAAAGATTGGCAATTATTTCTTGACCCCCAGCAGTCATTTTCAAATGCTGCAATCCTTCTTGAATGTAGGGATATACAACATTCCAAAAAAACTTGGGATAGCCCGATCGCAAATCTGCCGGATGGCAGTAGCCTAGATTTTTATTACTACCTATTTCTTCAAATTCATAAAACAGCGCCGGTATTTTTTGTAAGTAGCGGGGGTCGCTGAGTTGACCGAGCAAATCTGCTGCCCGCACTAAGCCGGGATAATTGCCAGTACAAGAGTGTTCTTCGTCGTTCGGTACGGGGAAGCGAGTCAATTCAATATTACGCATAATAGCCTCCGAATCAATCAAATCGTGACCGAAAAAATGTTCTTGTACGAACATTTTACCCCTGTCTATATGATAGGGAGTTAAGCTAGCATCAGTTGTACCCGATTCTAGATAAATTGTATTGTTGTCAGTGCCTGTCGCATACAATCTTTGGCTTTGTTGATCTTGAGGGCAGATTCCTTTGACGTAACCGATATCGTGACACAGCCAAGAAACGATCGCCTCCAGCCAATTTTCTGGGGAGATGTTTCCTTCGCTCAGGTATTTACCGCGCAATATTTCTTGCCCTACTAAGGTGACAAGAACTGTATGTTCGACGTTGTGATAAAGAGCGTCGCTGCTGGCAATGTTTTCTAAAGCTAGGCTGACAACCTGTTCGATAAGTCTGGCGCTGTCAGATTTAATGTTCCCGTAAGTGTTTCGGTATCCGGCTTTTAAGCTTTCAGTTAAGGAACTGATGATGACTGTGGTGGGGTTCAACATTTGTAGTTACCTTGATGGCGGGTGATTGCGAACTATTGCATATTTGCAATTAGTCTGTCAGAGGAGTATTTTTTTTTCCAAGAAGTCATTTGTGCAGTCAATCTAAAATCTAAAATCTAAAATCTAAAATCGATCGACTGGCTGTTGGTTTTTATTGTCACCGATCGCAATTGGCGATCGCAACCAGAAAAGCTCATAAGTTTGACAGTTTTTGCGCCTCAGCAATTTCCCGCTGATTGGGGAGCTACCGCAATACCTCATAAAAACTCATAAAACCTCAGGAAAGCGAAGGAGCAGCTAACTCGACTCGGAATTTGCCGTGCAAGCCCTCAGCTCGGCTGCTGGCTTGAATGTTGACCCGCGAGGCTATACAATTTATAAAAATTCTTGCTATCAAGGAAGTGTGGGACTTTTTTCCTAAAACGAACCTACAGCAGGCAAGCTCCCAACCCTGATAGCCATCAGTGATTCCCAAATCTACAATCTCCAATCTACAATCGAAATACCTTAGTAAAAAAATGAATATTAAAGAAGCTTTAGAATTTATAGAAAACTCAGTTCACCTCAAAACTGGCAAACACCTCAACGATTTGGAAAGGCAGGTTTTTATCGGGACTTGGCAAGGACAAACCTATGAACAGATTTACCCATTAAACCCGGAATATGTCGAAAAAGATGTAGGATACAAGCTATGGCAGAAGCTGTCAAGTATCTTGGGAGAGAAAGTTACAAAAAAGAACGTGCGAGGAGCCATAGCTCGATCGATCGCGCGGCAGGAAATGCGATCGGCAGAACATCTAAAACAGCCTTCCCAGACTGAACCGAGAAATGGGACAAATCACGGAAAACGAGTTTTTATTAGCTATTGCAACCAAGAACCCGATCTGAGTTTGGCACTGGAGCTTGCCGAAGGCATAAATGCAACGGGACACCAAGTATTCGCTGCCAATATTGGGGCGGTTTATCCCGATCGCGAATCAGCAAAAAACTGGCTTTCTCAAATTGACTTTCAATTAGAACAGTGTGACTATTTTTTATTGCTGCTGTCCGGGGAAACAGCAGTTAGTGAAATAGTTATGGAAGAATTGCGGAAAATCAAAGAATTGCGCTACAGACGGCAAAATCCGGCGCCTGCCGTGTTGCCAATTCGAGTCAATTATCCTCCCAGCATACGGCTAAACCATGACTTGCGGAACTACATCAACGATACTCAGCAGCGCGAGTGGACATCGCCGGCTGACACGGTACTACTGCTACAAGAAATCAACCAAATGCTTTTAGAAACAGTCGCTGGGGAAAGCACAGTACAGCCAGCAGGTACATCGCAAACAGATACAGAAGATGACATATCCGCAGGATTTATAGTTAATTTAAACCTGCTGGCGCCAGAGCATTCTTTCCTTAAAACTGCGACTCAGACTGTAACCATTTCTCGGACTCTGCCGCTTTCAAATCCTCCATCACCCGCCGCAGAGCCGCAGATTCCCCAAGGACAAGTCAGGCTGGATTCGGCTTTTTATGTCGATCGCGTTCCCTGGGAAGCTCAGTGTTACAAGGAACTTTTGCAGCCGGGAACTTTAATTAGGATAAAAGCACCGAGACAAATGGGCAAAACTTCGTTAATGGCGAGGATTCTTTATCAGGCAAAAGAACAAGGCTATCGCACTGTTCCTCTGAGTTTTCAACACGCAGATGCTGCGTCATTTGCCAATCTCAATTCACTGCTGAGGTGGTTCTGCAACAAAATTACGCGCAAGCTGCGGTTGCCTCACCAGATTGACGATTATTGGACTGATACTTACGGCAGTAAAGATAATTGTACGGCTTATTTTGAAGATTGTTTGTTGTCGGGAAACAATGCACCGCTGGTGTTGGGATTGGATGAGGTCGATCGCGTTTTTCAGTATCCTACAATTGCCGATGATTTTTTTGGGCTGCTAAGGGCCTGGTATGAAGAAGCCGGATATGGCGACAGCGACAGCGAACTGTGGGCAAAACTGCGTTTGGTAGTGGTGCATTCAACAGAAGTTTACATTCCGCTGAACGTGAATCAATCGCCTTTCAATGTGGGTTTGCCAATAGAATTGTCCGAGTTTAGCGCCGAACAAGTGGCTGATTTAGCGAGAAGGCACGGGCTGAATTGGCAAATAAATATGGTGGAAAAATTGATGAATATTGTGGGCGGTCATCCGTATTTGGTGCGGGTAGCTTTATATCACATTGCTCAAGAATTTGCTCTTTTCAATCGCCGATTTTCAGGTTCTGCCAAAGAACAAAAAGATTTAGAGGAAAGTTTAGATGAACTTTTAGAACTTGCTCCTACTGAAGCAGGAATTTACGGCGATCATTTGCGCCGTCATTTGTGGAATTTGCAAGAACATCAGGAGTTAGCAGTGGCTTTTAGTAGGGTAGTAGCAGCTAATGAACCTGTAGAGTTAGAATCTGTGCTGGCGTTTAAGTTGCACAGTTTGGGGCTGGTGCAGTTGCGGGGAAATGAGGTAACTGTGCGCTTTGAGTTGTACCGTCAGTATTTTGGCGATCGACTAAAATGTATTTAAGATTCATCTAACTTACAAAACTCTTGCGGGAGGTAATAAAATGCCGTCTCCATTTCCAGGGGTAGACCCTTACTTAGAAAATCCTGAATTTTGGCCGGAAGTTCATCACCGCTTAATTACGGCGATCGCCGATGCGATCGGGCCTGCGCTGCGCCCGAAATACCGGGCGGCAATTGAAAAGCGGATTTATTTGAGCGAGGCCGAAGATAGCGATTTGTTGGCAATTCCTGACGTGACAGTATTCGATCGCCCGTCCACCGCCAGCCCATCTGTTATGACTGCAACGCTGCCCCATTCTGAACCGATGACAGTTACGGTACCAATATTGGAAGAAGCTAGGGAAGGCTATTTAGAACTCCGAGAGGTAGGTACAAATCGGGTAATCACAGTCATAGAAATTCTTTCGCCGAAAAACAAACGCACTGGGAAAGGTCGAGAGGCCTATGAAAACAAGCGACAAGAAGTGTTAAGAAGTGCCTCTCATTTAGTAGAAATTGACTTACTCAGGGCCGGGAGACAAATGCCTGTAACTGGCGGGACTAACACGGATTATCGCATTTTAATTAGCAGGGCAAATCGCCGTCCAAAAGCTCAATTGTATGCTTTTACGGTACGAGAAGAAATTCCACCATTTTTCTTGCCATTGCAGCCGGGAGATACAGAATTTCAGGTGGATTTGCAAGCTTTGTTCAGCGGTGTGTATGACAGAGCGGGATTTGATTTGTCGATCGACTATGCTCAGCAGCCTGTGCCGCGACTGAAGGACGATGATGTTGGTTGGGCACAGGCGCTTTTGCAGGAAAGGGGATTGCGGTGAACGGGGAGTTATTTCGGGCGATCGATTAAAATATTATCACCAAGAGGAGTGAAAAATCTTGATTCCCTTTGAATTTATCGTCACTGGTTCGCCAGTTTCTCTACAAACAAATAACCGAGTAAAACTTCAAGAGTGGAAAGCCCAAGTCGGTCAAATAGCCGCCGAAGCTATGCCAATAGGCATCCCAGCAACTAGCGAACCAGTTCAAGTCATCATCACTCACTATTGCATTACTCAAATATCTGATTTAGATAACATTATCAAGCCGATTGTAGATGCGATGAAGATTTTAGTTTACGTTGATGACAGACAAGTGACTGACCTCACAGTAAAACGGCGCAAACTTAAGGAATTAGAAGATTTCACTGCAATATCTCCTTTGATAGCTGAAGCTTTGACTGCTGCCCTAGAATTTATCTATGTTAAAATTGACATACCAACTGAGCCGATGGAGCTAAATCAATGATAGCAACGATACAAAAATTAGAAGTAACAGAAATTGCAGAGATTGCCGATAAATATCGCCAGCAAGGTTATCAAGTGTTAGTAAAGTCGAGGGATTATGACTGGCAAAAATTTATTCAAAATCCAGAAATAGACTTGATTATTTGTACGGCTCAAGAATCTGTCCTTGCAGCATTAAAACCGCGTCCTCCTGAGTCAAAAAGTCAAAAGACTTCCGAAGAAGAGATGATGCAACCTTCCTATGACTATCGCCAGCACGATCTATACGATATTCAGGTTTACATGGTAAGAGCATCAGAAATGATCGAAAAAGGTAATTTTGAACTCGCTACCTGTTCGATCGGATCTATTACTGAATCAGTGATGCGGATGGTAGCTGAACACCACTCGATTAATTTTGAAATTCAAGAACCGCCTATTTTGGCTCAAACATTCCTCGCTCACGGTTTGATGAATGGGGAGGATTATGAAGTTTTGGTGGCGGCGCTGGAAATTCGCGATCGCGTGATTTTTCAGCGAGAAAAAGTTACTGTTGAACTCAATTTGGCGCGCCGTGCTTTTGAAGCATTGCAGCGTCTTTTAAGTCAATCTGGACAAATTGAAGGGTAATTAGGCTCTCAAATGGCGATCGGCTGTGTATTCTACTCATTGAAAACAGGTTATGTATCAAGAAAAAAGCTCAGCCTATACTTATAAAGTTGGTGGACATTTGCCTCTAGATGTTTCCACTTATGTAGTGCGACAAGCGGATTCTGAACTTTATCAAGGCTTAACAAATGGCGAGTTTTGTTATGTGCTGAATTCTCGCCAGATGGGTAAAACTAGCTTGCGCGTGCGAACTATGCACAAATTGCAAGCAGAAGGTATTGCTTGTGCGGCGATCGATCTAACTAAAATCGGTTCTCAAGATATCAATCCCGATCAGTGGTATGCGGGGGTTATTAGACGTTTAGTTACCAGTTTTAAGCTAGATTTGAATTTGAGATCGTGGGTGCGGGAGCGAGAATTCTTGCCGCCCGTACAGCGCCTAAGCGAGTTTATTGAACAAGTTTTACTGGAAAATGTTCAGGGTAAGATTGTAATTTTTGTTGATGAAATAGACAGTATTTTGAGTTTAAATTTTCGGGCAGATGACTTTTTTGCCTTCATTCGTGCTTGCCATGAATTCGATCGCCTGACTTTTGCTTTGCTGGGGGTTGCGACTCCTTCGGACTTGATTCAAGATAAATACTGTACGCCTTTTAATCTCGGTCGCGCTGTCGAATTGTATGGCTTTAAACTGCACGAAGCTCAACCTTTGGTACAAGGTTTAGCAGGGAAAGTTAGCTATCCTGAGTCTGTTGTAGAAAATGTACTGATTTGGACGGGAGGACAGCCGTTTTTAACTCAAAAGATTTGCAACTATATTTGGCAACAAGCCGAAAATTTCCCGGCAAAAATTCCTCAGGATAAATCTTTAATCGCAGATTGGGTGGAGAATTTAGTCCAGACGCAAATTATTGATAATTGGGAAGTTCAAGACGAACCGCCACATTTGAAAACAATTCGCGATCGCATTCTCAGAAGCGGACAGCGTACTGAGACTTTGCTTAAAATTTACCAGCAAATTTTAATTGCTTCTGATTCGTGTAGCGAAGCCAAAATTCCGGCTGATGAAAGCCTCGAACAAATGGAACTGCGATTGTCTGGTTTGGTTGTGAAAAGAGGGGGGATTTTAAGCATTTATAATAAAATTTATGCCTCTGTATTTAATCGAAATTGGACGAAAAAAGCTTTGGCTGCTCTCCAACCAAACTTTAAACAATTAGTTGCCCATCAAGAACACAAAGTCCTATCTATGCTCAACAGTATGGAAGGCAGAGATTTTGAGGATGTACTCTATGAAATTTTGGGTTCGATTACTATTAAACTAGGGGAATTGATGAGTGTCGATCGCATTACCATATTTTTTATAGATAAAGATAAAAATGAACTTTGGTCGATTATTGCCAGAACTACAAACAGCAGTTCGACAAAGATTCAAATTATGGCAAACAATCCAACAGCAGGCAGAGTGACTATTTATAAAAAAGCTGTCAGCATTCCCAGCGATTTATCGGAAAATTGGTATTCCGATGTCGTGGAAGAGCAAGATAAAAAGACTGGTTACAGACTTTACAGCAATTTAACCTCACCTATGTTAAATGAAAAGGGAGATATATTTGCTTTTGTGCAGTTGGTCAACAAGTTAAAACAACAGCACGATCCGGCAGGAACTTTTTCTGAGAAAGTCGATATAGAAGGGTTTACAGAAGTCGATCGCACTTTGATTGGAGAGTATGTTCCAGCTATTCAGCGGTTGTTGGAAAGGTGTCAATCTTGTTATAAGTTAACTCAAAGATTGCAAGCTTCGGAAGCTCTGACGGAAGCAACGCGATCGGTTTCTCAAAGCAGCTTGGATTCGGAAGAAATTATCACTAAAGTGATGGAAGCTGCTAAAAGATTGATGAATGCCGATCGCAGCACTCTTTGGCTGTTAGAACGCGAAACAGGGCAACTGTGGACAAAAATCCGCTTTGAAGATGGCTCGGTTCGCGAACTCCGGATCGAAGTCGGACAAGGTTTTGCGGGTCAAGTTGCTGATAGTGGCAAACCTGTAAATATTCCCTTCGATTTGTACGAACATCCCGAATCAATAACCGCGAAACAAACTGACCAAAAAACAAAATATCGTACTTGCAGTTTGCTGTGTATGCCTGTTTGCAGTCCTGACGGTGAATTAGTGGCTGTCACTCAATTAATTAACAAAAGAAGACCGGGAGATTTCCCAGAATATGACCCGGAAACTTGGCCGGAAGCACCGGAATGCTTTCAAGACAGCTTCGATGCTAACAGTCAAAAATATATGCAAATTTTTAACACTCAAGTCGGGGTGGCACTGCACAATGCGAGACAATTTGCAGCGATGAAACAGCAGGCGGAAGACCACCCGCAAAATGTGGTCAGCCAAACTCTGGCAATGCTAAATCAGGTGATGGATGGTCAGGGTTTTGATGATATTCTTGATGCTACTTTGCGATCGATTACTTTGAAAATGGGTAAGTCTTTGAATGCCGATCGCACTAGCATTTTTCTGTTAGACGAAGAAAAAAATGAGTTTTGGTCGATTATTGCTGAAGCCGATGCTGAGGGCGATCGATCGCTAGAAATTCGCGTTCCGGCAGATAAAGGAATTGTCGGTCATGTGGCGTCTACGAAACAAAGTATTAATATTCCGTTTGATTTTTATGACGATCCGCGTTCGGAAACGGCAAAAGCATTAGATATCAAAAATGGCTATCGAACTTATACTATGTTAACACTTCCTTTGTTAAATGACGAGGGTAATTTAGTAGCTGTAATTCAGCTAATTAATAAAATCAAAAAAATCGATCGCTCCAGCTTGTCTTTGTCAGAAAAAATTGATTTGGAAGGGTTTACAAAACTGGATGAAGAGCGGTTTGCCGAAGATGCGAATTTGATTCAAATGATTTTAGAAAGTTTCCGTACCTTTCACAAAACAGCCCGAGGACAAAGAGTTGCGGCTGCGTTGATGGCGGCTACTCGTTCTGTGAGTCAAAGCAGCTTAGAAATTGATTCGATTCTGCAACGTGTGATGGAATCTGCTAAAGAGTTGATGAATGCCGATCGGAGCAGTTTTTGGGTAATTGATAGAGATGCTAATCAATTGTGGACAAAAATTATTTTGCCAGATGGTAATTTATTGGAGTTGCGTGTGGCGATCGGGCAAGGTTATGTGGGACAAGTGGCCCAGATGGGGGTTCCTCTAAATATACCGTTCGATCTTTATGATTATCCGGGTTCTGAAACTTCTAAAAAGACGGACGAAAAAACCGGATATCGGACTTGCAGTTTGCTTTGTATGCCTGTTTGGAATCCAGACGGGGAGTTGATTGCTGTGACGCAGTTAATTAATAAAATTAAATCGGATGGCGAGGATAAATCGATTGAATTATCTAAGGAAAATGTGCCGGAGCGTTTTCGGGCAAGTTTCGACCAAAGCGATCAAAACTATATGAAAATTTTTAACAATCAAGTGGGGGTGATTTTGCAAAATGCAGAATTGTTGGCGGCGGTTAAGCGGCAGGAACAAACTTTGCGAAATAATTTGAGTTCGATCGGGGGTGATTAGAAGTCAGAGGAGAGGGGGAGAGGGGGAGAGGGATTATGTAATCCGACTAAAGAAACCGGGTTTTTTACCCTTGTTAAAGGCGATAAACCAGTGTTTTTGTAAAAAAACTGGTTTCTGCCTGCGAGACTATAGCATTTCTCAGAAAGATGAGGTATGACTTGTAAATGGAGTTTTTGATGCGACTTCGCTTGCTTTATAATCACTATAAGAGGGCTAAAGCCCAACTACGTACCTAAGAGGGCTAAAGCCCAACTACGTACCTAAGAGGGCTAAAGCCCAACTACGTACCTAAGACCCAACTACGTACCTAAGAGGGCTAAAGCCCAACTACGTACCTAAGAGGGCTAAAGCCCAACTACGTACCTAAGAGGGCTAAAGCCCAACTACGTACCTCACTAATCGCCAATTACCAGGGATTGCCAATCATGGTGAAGGCGGCCCAATAATAGGGATGGGAAAGGATTCGATCGCCCCGCGCGGCAATTTCCGGAGGCAAAATTAGAGGTAAAGCAAGCCCTTCGACTCGCAGCAGCCCGTCTTGAATCCGCACGCGCCCCCGCAGCATCTCCAATTGCGCTTGCCGCAAAGCCTCGGCTTTAATCGTCACATTCCCCTCGCGTCTGGGGGCGCGCAACTGCCGGTAAAACCCTGTCATCAGCCCCAAAGTTCCCTCGTCGCTGACTTCCCACAAACTCGCTAAAGCCGATCGCGCACCGCTAGCTACGGCCAAACCGGCAAACCCCAACTCTGCCTCTTCGTCGCCCAAAGCGGTACTGCACGCGCTTAAAACTAAGAGATTCACTGGCGGTTCATTCCACCCCAACTTCGGCATTTCAGTGATGAGCAACTTAGTATCCCACAATTGAATGTAAGAATTAGTCGGTTGCCCGGGCTGGAATTCGCTGTGAGTTGCTAAATGAATGATACCAAACGGATGATTTGTCCGCTGAGCTTGCAAGTTTCTGAGGGTAAAATCTTGATTCAAAAATGATTTTCCGCGCGTCGGCGGCGCGATCGACTCTAACTCCACCGGTACCGCCGGTAATGGCGCTTTATCTTGAAATACCGACGCGCCCATCGCCAAAACTTCATCGTCAGCAATATTCTGGTAGCGGGTATCCGTCAAACTCAGACTCGGGATGACGCTAATGCTGTATTTTTCTACTAAAAATTGTTTGCCATCGTGAAGGGCAGCAAAGGGCAAGCTTCGCAAACCTGCTGCCGGAATTACAATTAAATTGTCAATCTTTAAAGCTGCCAATTCTGTGACTATGGGCGCAATTAACAACCGATAAAGTTTTTGGGCTGCATCCAAATAACTGATGCTGTTTCTTCTTCTGGGATTAGTTATTTCGGTTTGCAGGAATTCTGCCAGTTGCAATACCTGCCAACGCGTTATTGCGGGAACTAAAATGCGTATTGGTTGAGCGTTAGCTGTGACTAATACTAATTCTAACTGCTCCCCGTTAGGAACATCGGAAATTTCTTTGCCGGCTGGTTGGAGGCTCTTTCCTAACTTGTTTTCTAAGGAGCTAGGAGACTCGGATGTGAGGTTTTTGATTGTAGGAAATACATTAGATAAATTCCTACTTGCCACCAGCACCGAACTATTTTCTTTCGCTGCCCCGTTGGTTCCGCTGACCCAATTCATATAAATGATTGCCGATTTTACGCGGGTAATTTGTTCGTTTTTGCGAAGAGTTTCGTAAATTACCGACATATTAGTTATCGGCGTTCTGGCGGGCAGTTTTAGATGTTTTTCGTACTCGCGAGTGAAGGTTCTCTCAAATGCTAACACTCCCGAGCCTGCCGGATCGTATCTGCGAGAAGGAGTGAAAATATCCGGGCTAATTGGAGAATGCTTGTCTCGATTTGGCGATCGCAATTCTACTTGCAAAGATGCCGGAAGCGATCGCCCAGGCTCAGGATTTACGGACACTGGAGTTGGAGTTGGTGCGGGAGTTGATGCGGGAGTTGGTGCGGGAGTTGGAGTTGGTGCGGGAGTTGGAGTTGGTGCGGGAGTTGCTGCGGGAGTTGGTGCGATTAGGGAAATCAGATTTGGTAAACTTCCTTGGGTGTAAGTTTCCCCAAAAGCAAGATTGGGGAAAATGGTGTTTCCCTCGCCAGAATTAATGCTTCCCTTGGTTCCATTGTCGATCGCGCCGCCAACTACAAATGGTCGATTGCTACCGCCGCCGTGCCGAATTGCGATCGCGCCGCCTCTGGCACTTCCGGCGGTAGAAATACTGCTGGAAAGATTGCCAGATATATCGTCGGTGAAAACATTGTTCGATCGAAATAAACCAAGGGTTGTCACATCAACGTTGCCACCTGTGCCGTCTTGTTTGCCGCCTCTAGCATCGATAAAACCCAACAGAATGTTACCTGTCGCGCTGAGGGAGACGGTGCCACCGTTTCTCTGAGTGCCTCGGGAGGTGAGATCGAGAGCGGAAATTCCGGCTTGGGAGGTGAGGTCAATATTGCCGCCGATCGCTCCCGAAGCGTTCAAAGAGCCGGCAGTTAAAGGGCCGGTATTGCTTTTGAGTGCGATCGCGCCGCCTGTTCCCGTTGCTGATGAGGAGTCGATCGTACCGGCAGTAACAGTATTTCCCTCAACTCGAATGCTCCCGCCGTTGGAGGTAATATTGCCAGTCCTCACCTCGCGAGTTGCTTGCAGGTTGATGCTGCCGCCATCCGTCCTTAAATTGCCCTCTAAGAGTAGGTTTCCTGCGTTGATATCGGCTGGTAAACCCGCCCCGTTGTCCCCTCCGAGGGTAGCGGGATCTCGGGCGTTTAGGGTCAAATTGCGCGCGGTAATTCTCGAAGTCGCCGTGATGCTAGGAGCGTCAGCCGAGAGCTGGCCCAAGCTCTGAGTTTGACCGACGGAACCCCCAAAAGTAATGTTGCCACCAGCGCGCAGGGTCAAATTATTTGCGCCGCCCGGGGTGCTGTCGAGGGTATTGGCAAAAGTGATATTGCCGGTACTGGCGGCGAGGGTGGCGGTGCGATCGACTGTGACGGCACTGTTGAAAGTGATGTTGCCCGCAGTCGCGATCGCACCGGATAGCTCGGTACTCCGGCCGTTGACAGTCAAACTAGCTAGGGGCGCAGCTTGACCGACTGTACCGCCGAACAGCACTCTCTGAGCGTCAAGTCTAAGGGCGCGAGTTCCGTCTAGGCTGCCGGAGAACAGAATGTTGCCCCTAGCTTGAGTGCTCAAAGCTACATCAGCATTTAGGGAGAAGTTGCCTGTCAAAGTGAGATCGGCGCCGGATGTCGAAATGTTTGCGCCGATCGCAGTTTGGGACGCATCGAGAGTCAAACTAGCGCTGCCAGTCGTTCTTAGGGGATTGTCGATCGCGATAGAGTTGCCTTGAAGTGTCAGCGAACTGTTGAAGGTAATGGGTGTGACGATCGCGATCGAGCTGCTGTTGGGACGCCCGATCGCGATCGAGCCAAAATCCCCTGCCAAAGCAGCGATATCCGTTGCCGTTAAGTCCAAAATCCCTAAATTATCCCCGCTGCCGCCAATCCGAATTTGTCTGCCGTCGTTGGGTTGCAAGCTAATTGTTCCCCCCGCACTGCTGACAGAATTGTTGCCGCCCCTGAAGTCAATGCCGCTAGCAGTGAGAGCAATATTGCCACCGTTTGCATTCAGCCGCCCCAGAGAGATGCTGCTGGCAAAAATGTTGATGTTGCCGCCTTGAGTTTCGATTAAATCCTTGGGATCGTTGACAAAAAACACTCCGCCCGCTCTAAATGTTACGCTGTCTCCGGTTCTCGCTTGCAGTGAAAGTTGGTTGTCGGGCAAGTCTTGGACGGTGATGTAGCCCGGAGTGTCTAAAACTACGTTGCTGCCGGCAGCCATCTGTTCCAACTGCGCGTCTGAGATCGATGTTTCAGCGGGCGATCCTGTGGCTTGGAGTTCCCCGCCGGTCGATCGCGCGCTGGGAATGCCGTTACCGCTGACGATGGTAATATTTGCCGGATCGAGCAACAAATTGCCGATCGCCCCGTTAGGCGCGCGGGTATCGACCTGTCCTTGGAAAGTTAGAGCATTTTTGCCAGAAACTTCGACTCTGCCACCGTTACCTGCGGCAGTGCCGCCGTGAGCAGTAATATTGCCGAAGAAGCCAGTGGTATTGTCTGACCAAATTACGGCTGTGCCACCGTTGCCGCGGTCGATCGCGTTTGTGGCGATCGTAGAATCAGGACTAACATAAGTTACCTGGGCATTTAACACTGGTTCGAGCCCCTGGAAACCGCCTCCGACGCGCACAACACCTCCGCCGTTAGTCCCGGAAGCATTAATATTTGCGCCGAACAATCCGACTTTTTCGCCTAAAATATTTACCGTGCCGCCAGTCTGGCCAGCAGGGGCAAATACATTTACAGTACCCGAGACGATCGCACTTCCGGCATTTATCGGCACTGTTTGGCCGCCCGTCAGTACCAATTGACCTTGTGCGTTGGTTGTTAAACCTGTGGCTGACGCTACTCCTGGGCCCGTCAGCAACTGAGGTAAAGTAGCAGCAGGGGCGATCGCAGATTTTTCTGACGGCAAAGATGGAGTAATTTCTAAACTCAATAAGTTACCCGTTTGACTGATGCGGACTGCATTTTGTCCCGGAACAGCAGCCACCGTAATTTGACCGGCCGGCGCCGATAATTGCCCACTATTAATTACTGTACCGCCCAGCAAAGTTAAATTTTGACCCTTGCCAACTGCCAAACTTCCTGCATTTACAATTGCACCGACTTGTGAGTTATTAAAATTAAATTGATTGGGATTTCCCAGTAAAGCTTTATAATCATTAATTCCAGCAGAATTGAACCAGCGATCGCCGAAACCGATACCTGTAGCAGTTGTGGCGAAAAAAGAACCAGGCACGTTTAATCTTGCATTTTGACCAAAGACAATTCCCGCCGGATTCATCAGGAATAAATTTGAGTTGCCGCCGCTTACAGAAATCAGACCGTTAATGACGGAAATATTGCTACCGGAAATCCGCCCTAAAATATTTTGAATATTTGGATTAGTGAGAAAATTTGCGATTTGACCTTCGCTAAGATTAAATTGGCTGAAGCTGTGAAAGAGATTGGCGCCGTTTCCCGACAGTTGTCCGCCGCTAATGTTTAAGCGATTTTGCTCCTGATTGACAACAGTATTAGTGCCGTCATTCGCTGGAACGACAGATTGCGATCGCACTGCTATCGGTAGCAGCCAAAAACCTAATGTCAAAATTAAAGCAGAGCGAAAATAGGTCATTAGTCAGTTGACAGTTGATAGTTGACAGTTGACAGTTGATAGTTGATGGTTGATAGTTGTCATGGGAAGCAATTCCCGATTTCCAATTCCCGATTCCCAATTCTAATCTATAGTAGTTTTGATTTTGTTTGAGCTGTAATGTTCCGCGAAAGTGCCAATAAACTTAAAAAAGTCGATCGCGCGCCTACACGGGGGGTTTGTCTCCTGGGTGCCAAGGGTGCCTCCTTCAGTCGATCGCACTTTCAAAGCGCCCGCTGCCATAATATCGGAAATCCCATGCAGATTTGATATGTATCTGTAGCAGGTGTCTTGACAAAATGCTGGCTTTCGTGGTGTACTGATTGGATAGAAGAGCAGTCAAACCACGAAATCACTCGCTCCTCTGACGGTAGTTGTGTTTACCTGTCAACTGTCAAGCGGTCAACTGTCAACTAAATGAACTTTTTTTATTAGCCGCAGAGAGCGCAGAGTACGCAGAGTAAGAGAATAAAAGAGAAGATTATAGTTGAATGTATTTCGATTTACTATTGCTGTTTTTTGGGTAGATTACTGAATTTTTGCATGAATTGGCGATCGATCCAATCTTTCCAGTACCACAGTAGCGCTGATTCCCACATCCACGATCCGCGAGATGCGATCGCCCTTTTATTCCCAGTACCGATTAAGCCTAAATATTTTTCCTGTGGTGCAAAGGGTTTCAGCGGTTTTGCCAATAAAAACTGCTGCAAATTTTCAAACAGCGGTTTGCCCTGACGCACAGCAAACACCCCTGCTTTGGGACGGGGATAATTAACCATCGCCGCGATGTCTCCAGCCCCAAATACGTTGGAGTGAGAGACTGATTGCAGGCAATCGTTGACTTGCATAAAGCCGTTTGAGTCAGTTGCTAAACCAGATTCTCCGATCCAATGGGCGGCGGATGCTTGTGTCACCCAAAAAATGCGATCGCACTCAATCTTCAAACCAGATTCACAGTATATTTGGTAAATGGGCATTGGGCATTGGGCATTGGGCATTGGGCATTGGGCATTGGGCATTGGGCATTGAGAATCGGATGTTATTTCCATCATTTCTTGCTTTTCTATAGCACTAACTTTTTCCATTAGATGCAGTTGAATGCCGCGACTAATCAGAATTTCTTTCAGGCGGCGGCGAACCCGTTTGTTATGTGCAGGCATCAATTCAGCACCGCTATGAAACAAATTAATTTCTAATCCTTCTTCCTGCTTAAACTTTCCTCTCTCCTTTAAAATCCATCCGTTACAAAATCCGCTGCCGAACCTCCCTCTTCCCTCTTCCTTCTTCCTTCTTCCTTCTTCCTTCTTCCTTCTTTCCTCTTCCTTCGCAAGACGAGATTGCATATTCAATGCTAATTCTACGCCGCCCGCGCCGCCACCAACAATCGCGATTCGTACAGTTTTTTTTGGATAGTTTTGCGTTGCAGAGATTAACTGATTCCAGCTAGCTAAAAACTCCGGTACGGGTTTAGCTGGAATTGCGTATTCTGCCGCACCTGGAACTGATATAGTCGCGGGAGTGCTGCCGATATCCACAGACAGCACGTCAAAGTTAATTGGAGGGCTGGTTTGACAAATTACTAAATTTTTGTTAAAGTCGATCGCGATCGCCCGATCGACCAATATTTGACACCCGGCAAATTCGGCGAGCGATCGCAAATCGATATGACATTCATCATAATCGTAAAACCCGGCAACGTGTCCCGGCAACATCCCCGAATAGGGCGCGTACAGGACATCGCTAATCAGAGTCAACCGCACGGAGGGCAGCGGTTTGATGCCGAACATTTTCAATACAATAGCATGACTGTGACCGCCACCAATTAAGACTAAATCTTTCACAATTACAGATGTTCGATCGAAATATTCCTTTCCCCGATATTGTACAGCACTCGCACTTCCGCAGACAGGACTGTCCGGTCAGGAGAGCTGGCGGTGTGTAATTAAGATTGGCCAGCACTTTTGACAAAATGCTCTCACTTACCCCCCGCCTACATCGCAGATTTTCAGCGATTGTACGATCGCACATTCAGCGCAAATGGCTGTAGACTGTAGAGCGAGCAAATTTGATCGCCAAATTATGCCGGGGTGTGTTTGAAAGCTAACTCACCATTCAAAATTATGACATTACGGATCATTCCTCGCAGTTGGTCGCGATCGATTAAACGTTTGTTCCCACTGCTGTTTGCCCTCTCATTCATTATAGTATTGTTGGTCAATAATGCGATCGGCGCGATCGCCCAGCAACCCCGCCAAGAAATTCGCGGAGTTTGGATGACGACAAACGACAAAGACATCCTCAGAGATAGGCGCAAAGTAGCCGAGGCTGTCAGCCAATTAAAGCGATTAAATTTTAACACAATCTATCCCGTAGTCTGGAACTCTGGCTATGCAATGTATCCCAGCCCAGTCGCCCAGCAAAGAGACATTCAACCCTTTGTTTATAGAGGGTTAGACGGACAAGATATGATCGGAGATTTAGTCGCTCAAGCTCACCGTCAAGGGCTGCTAGTAATTCCTTGGTTTGAGTTTGGTTTTATGACTCCTCCCACCTCAGAATTAGCCTTAAACAATCCCGATTGGCTGACACAAAAACAAGACGGCAGTCAAACATCAAACGGTGCAGGCGGCGAAGTAGTTTGGCTCAATCCCTTTCATCCCGAAGTCCAGAAATTTATTACCGAACTCGTACTAGAAATCACCACCCAATACAACGCCGACGGCATCCAATTCGACGACCATATGAGTTTGCCCTCAGAATTTGGCTATGACGAATACACAGTGGCTTTGTATACCAAAGAAACCAAAAAAGCACCTCCAACCGACTCTCAAGACGCAGCATGGGTGAAGTGGCGAGCTAATAAAATCACCGCTTTTATGTCCCAACTAAATCAAGCCGTCAAAGCAGCAAAACCCAAGGCAATTTTCTCAATTTCTCCCAATTACTACGAATTTGCTTACAAACATCACCTCCAAGATTGGCTGGCTTGGGTGCGTTTGGATATTGCCGACGAACTGATCGTGCAAGTGTACCGTCCCAATCTAGAATCATTTGTGGACAAGATTAACCGTCCAGAAATGCGAGAAGCACAGCAAAAAATTCCCACTGGAGTTGGGATTATGACAGGTTTAAGAAATCGTCCAGTAGCGATAGGGCAAATTAAATCCCAGGTGCAAGCAGTCCAACAATACGGCTTAGGTGCCGCTTTCTTCTACTACGAAAGCTTGTGGGAAGATGCACCCGAACCAATGGGCGATCGACTTTCTCAATTTAGCGCCTTCTTCCCGTCTTCTGCATTCCGCACAGCGCTACAAATACCGAGACGCGCGGCAACTTTTCCTCCGCCGCCCCCAGCCAAACCAGACCCCAAAGCTAAGCCCAATCAACCTACAAAAAACAGCCCACCTTCGCCCTCACCAACCACATCTAAAAAGTAAAAAGTCCTCATATCAAATCCGGTTACATCGGGATATTCCAGCGCTCGCGAGCGAAGGTTGCGCGAGCGGGGAGTGAAGGTTACGCGAGCGGGGAGCGAAGGTTACGCGAGCGGGGAGTGAAGGTTACGCGAGCGGGGACGCTCGCACTTAAGAGCGGAAAATTATTGTTTGGATGTAAGCGAAAATAATATCATTAATATCATTCCTCAGTCTCTTCCTAGTGCCGTCCCCGCTCGCGTGTGAGGGGCTGGTGAGATACTTTGGTAACGACGAACGAGTGCGAGCATCCCCGGTCACTTGTTCAGTATACCTTACCCTAATATCAATCATTAATCATCAATAAAAATGTCAACTAATCAAAAAATTGTATTACCAAAAATGGGCTGCGGCACTTGGGCTTGGGGTAACAGATTACTCTGGGGTTACGATGAAAGTATGGACGAGGAATTGCAAGCCGCGTTCAATCTTTGCGTTAACAATGGTGTCACCTTATTTGATACAGGTGATTCCTACGGAACCGGGAAATTAAACGGACGCAGCGAGCAACTTTTGGGGCAGTTTTCCCAACAATATCAAGGTGCAAATCAAGACAATATTTGTATAGCGACAAAACTAGCGGCTTATCCTTGGAGACTGACGCGACAATCCATGATATCTGCTGGAAAAGCCTCGGCTTCGCGCCTCGGAAAGAATGTAGATTTAGTGCAAATGCACTGGTCTACAGCCAATTATGCACCTTGGCAAGAGGGGGCTCTTTTGGACGGTTTGGCAGACCTTTACGAGCAAGGATTGGTCAAGGGAGTGGGTTTATCTAATTACGGGCCGAAACGGTTGAAATGGGTGCATCAAAGATTTAGTTCGCGCCAAGTTCCTATTGTGACTTTACAAGTGCAATATTCGCTACTTTCTACTTATCCAGTAACAGAACTTGGATTGAAAGATGTTTGCGATGAATTGGGGATAAAATTGATTGCTTACAGTCCTTTAGCTTTGGGGTTGCTGACTGGAAAATATTCGGAAAATGGCTCTATTCCTAAAGGTATCCGAGGTTTGGCGTGCAAGCAATTATTGCCGGGAATGCGATCGCTTTTGGGCTGTTTGCGAGAAATAGCGGCGTTCAGAAACAAGACTGTTTCGCAGGTAGCAATCAACTGGTGCATCTGCAAAGAAACTATTCCGATTCCGGGGGCTAAATCGGCGGCGCAGGCGATGGATAATATTGGTGCTTTGGGCTGGGAGTTGAATTCGGGGGAGATTGCAGAATTGGATAAGGCGGCGGCGAGTGTGGATAAGAAAATGGTGCAGAATATCTTTCAAACGAGATAACCCGGTTCGTTAGAGTCGGCGGTTGAAACCGCTCCTACACAAACAATGTCCGCCGACGCGGACTGAATAACGTAATTTTAACCTTTGATTCTTCAACCTGCGGAGGCAGGTTTTATTTGTATAGACGCGGTTTCAACCGCCGAGTCTAATTGCTGAATAACATAATTTTAACCTTTCATTCTTCAACCTGCGGAGGCAGGTTTTGTTTGTATAGACGCGGTTTCAACCGCCGAGTCTAATTGCTGAATAACGTAATTTTAACCTTTGATTCTTCAACCTGCGGAGGCAGGTTTTATTTGTATAGACGCGGTTTCAACCACCGACTCTACTCTAACCACAGAATTTTTCTACGCACCTCACAAACATTTCTACACCCATCCCCAACGCAGTTTCGTCAAAATCAAAACGCGGGTGGTGGTGCGGGTAAGCCAAGTTTTTCTCGGGATTTGCGGAACCTAAAAAGAAATAGCAGCCGGGGATTTCTTGCAAAAAGAATGACATATCCTCCCCGCCCATTGTTTGACATTCTGGGACTATTCCCGCAGGAGTTTCCACAACGGATTCAGCCACGCTGCGTACTAAGTCAGCCATGCTTGAATCGTTGATAACTGGTGGATAAATCGAAGAATAATCTAGTTGGTAATTGGCGCCGTGACTCTGACAAATTCCGGCAATTACTTGCTCGATTCGCCTGTGAAAATAACCTTGATATATGGGATTGAAATAGCGCACTGTGCCGCCGATTTGGGCGGTGTTGGCGATGACGTTGTGGGTGTGCCCTGCGTGGAATTTGCCGACTGTGACTACCGCTGAGTCGATCGGGTTAACGTTCCGTGCGACAATTGCCTGTAGGGCGCTGACAATTTGGGCTGTAACGACGATCGCATCTACAGTCTGGTGTGGCATTCCACCGTGCCCGCCCTTGCCAAAAATCGTGCAGTCAAAAACTTCTACAGCCGCCATCAGGGCGCCGCTGCGGACGCCTACAGTGCCTAATGGTAGATTGTTCCACAAATGCAAGCCGACGATCGCCTCAACGTCAGGATTCTGCAAAACTCCGGCTTCAATCATCGGTTTGGCGCCACCCGGGCCTTCTTCGGCGGGCTGAAAAATGAATTTTACCTTACCCGAAAAGCTGTGTTTGTGCTTGGCGAGATAACAAACTGTCCCGAGGGCGATCGCAGTATGACCGTCGTGACCGCAAGCGTGCATAATACCATCATGCTGCGATCGATAATCCACCTCATTTTCCTCTTGAATCGGCAAAGCATCCATATCCGCTCGAATTGCCAAAACTCGCCCCGGCTTCCCGCTGTCAATAGTTGCGACAACACCCGTTTTAGCAATATTAGTTTCATGCTCAATTCCCCATTCCTGCAACTTTTGCGAGATAAACTGGGCTGTTAAATTCTCATCAAAACCCAACTCCGGTTTTTGGTGCAAGCGGCGGCGCCATTCGACTAGCTGAGGCTGCAAACTTCTAATCTCCAGCCGCAACTGAGATAAATCGAAATCGGTTAAATTCGGTACAGTAGAAACCATATTAGTTGTTATTTGTTAGTTGTTATTTGTTAGTTGTTTACTCGTTTTACTCTTTACCTGGGAACCAGTTAAATAATTTGTAAAACTCTCTTTTCCTTCTCTGCGCTCTCTGCGCTCTCTGCGGTTAAATGCGCTCTCTGCGGTTAAAATAAAATCTAAGATGTTTTACCACAGAGGGCGCAGAGTACACAGAGAAAGAGAAGATTGAGCAACAGAGGTGTTGAGAATGGGGTTATTTAGCAGTCTGAGAAACCAAATTAACTCCATGTAACAACCGCTCTAAATCTAATTCTGATGCTGATGCTGCTAATTTTTTCAGGTCATTTGGATCGTCTAAATGTGGCAAAGTACCCAACACTGGAATTTGAGTCAGAGACTCGATTAAATCGATCGGCGCAAAATCGGCAATTTCTTGTTCGGAACAAGCTTGAGGGCAATTAAGGACAATGCCTCTAAGCTGAAAGCCCGTGTGTCTGGCGAGGGCAACATTCGCTACAGCTTGCCCGATCGCACCTAACCTCACAGGTACCACCAAAACGCCCCTCAGCCGCCAATCTCGGGCAATATCCGCCACCGTCAGTTCCCGCGTTACAGGGGAACCCAGCCCTCCCAAAGCCTCCACCAGCACAAAATTCTTGCGCTCAGTGAGGCTTTGCAGCGCCGTCCAGACCTTTTCGAGTTCGATCGCTCTCCCCTCGCGTTCGGCAGAAATCGGTGGTGCTAGAGGCGCGCTAAAGTGCAGCGGATTGAGTTCTTCGGGGGATTGGTCGAGGCTAAATAAACGGGTGTAGAGTTCTCGATCGCCCGTGCCGGTTTGCAACAGCTTCATAATTCCCAAACTGCGATCGGGAAAATACATTTGCCAATAAGCAGCCAGAGCACTGGTCAAAACAGTTTTGCCCGCGTCAGTATCAGTTCCAGCAATCAGCAGCGAGTTCATTGGCAAAAGCTAGTAAGTAATTGGCTTCAACTTAAGTCTAGAGGAATTTTGCCAGAACTAGGGTGAAGGCGCAGGAGTCGGTGCGGGTTCCGGTGAAGGCGCAGGAGTCGGTGCGGGTTCCGGCGCAGGAGTTGGTTCCGGCGCAGGAGTTGGTGACGGCGCAGGAGTTGGTGACGGCGCAGGAGTTGGTGCAGGAGTTGGTGCGGGAGTTGGTGCGGGAGTCGGTTTGGGTGCGGGAGTCGGTGCGGGAGTCGGTTTGGGTGCGGGAGTCGGTGCGGGAGTCGGTTTGGGTGCGGGAGTCGGCGCGGGTGTGGGTTTCGGCGCGGGAGTTGGCGCGGGTGTCGGTTCAGGTGTTGGCGTGGGTTCTGGCGCTGGTGTTGGTTCAGGTGGTAGCGATGGTGTGATTTCCGGCGAAGGTTCTGGGGTGATTTCCGGCGAAGGTTCTGGTGTGATTTCCGGCGAAGGTTCTGGAGTTGGGCTTGGCGAAGGTTCTGGAGTTGGGCTTGGTAAAGGTTCCGGGGTTGGAGTTGGCAAAGGTTCCGGGGTTGGAAGCGGAGTTAGTCTCGGCGTCGGACTTATGACTGATGGCGCTGTCGGAGTGGCTGTGGGCTTCGGTTTGCTGTTGAGAAATGAGCCTACTAATGCCCAGGAACCGAAGCCTGTCAAGATGACTAAGCCTGTTAGCAGTCCGATCGCAGCAACCGGATTATCCCACAAAGAGCCACCAGCAGGCTCAATTAGCGGATCTGGCTGGTTTTGCGGGCCGGGACTTAGGGGCACCACCGGCTCGGATTCGAGTGGTCTCCCCACGGCTACCGTTGCGATTAGCGAAGGATTTGACTGGACGACTGCTGATGCTGGTGGTGCAGTTGGCGCGTTAGATTGAGGGTTAGAATTAGTTTGGGTGTCGAGTGCTTGAGCGACTTCGCTGACAGATTGATATCGATCGCCCGGAGAGCGATTTAACATCCGATTCAGCACCAAAGCCAAACCAGCGCTCACCTGTACTTGCTGCTGCCAATTCCACTGTAGCGTTGTTTGATCCAGCAATTCCTGCGGTTCTTTGCCCGTCAGCAGGACGATCGCCGTTACAGCTAAAGCATACAGGTCACTGCTGGCCGTTGCGCGCCCGCTTTGCAATTGTTCCATCGGCGCGTAGCCAATTTTACCCACAGTTGTCGCGTGGGCTGTTCCTTCGGGAGACTGAACTTTGGTAGCGAGTTCTTTCACCACTCCAAAGTCAATCAGTACCGGCAACTTATCGTTTTCACGGAGGATGATATTTTCTGGCGAGATATCGCGGTGGATGATGCCCCGGGCGTGGATGTGAGCCAGTACCGGCAGCATTTGCCGGATAAATATTAAGACTTCTGCTTCACTGAAAGTGCGGCTTGTAGAAGGATCGAGCAACAGTTCGCGGTAAGTCATCCCTTCCACGTAATCCTGCACTAAAAACAAACGTTGATTCTCTTCAAATATTGCCCGAAACTGGGGAATTTGCGGGTGGGCAATTTGGTAAAGTATTGCCGCCTCTCTTTGAAACAATTCCTTCGATTTTTCCAAAACGTAAGGCCCGCTTTGCATCGGAATCAATTCCTTGAGGGCGCAGCGTTCTTTAAACCGCCCCTCGTCTTCTACTAAATAAGTCCGGCCAAATCCCCCTTGACCTAAAATATTCACCAAGCGGTAGCGGTTTTGTAGGAGAGTTCCAATAGCAATAGGTGGCTGCATAAGTTTAAGTAGAAACTGTCAAAAAATAGACGATCGCTGGCAGACTTAGAATGTTAAATCTTTAATGCTCAAGATCGTACTTCACTGTCTGTAGTTCCCAGTCCCGATGAAAGTTAGCATTTTACTTCTTTTTGAGCAACTTTGAGAAATTAGGCGCAAGCGGGCGATCGAAAATCAGGGGTTCCCCCGGAGGGGTTTGCCCCATAGTTGCGGTTTTTTTGGGCGATCGCAAAGGCGAAAAATTAGCAGGCTGCTACATTCTTCCTAATGACCGCTGACTGTTGACTGTTGACTGTTGACTGTTGACTGTTGACTGTTGACTGCTGACTGCTGACTGCTGACTGTTGACTGCTGACTAATGACTTCTACCAACTGTCAACTGTCCACTGTCAACTGTCAACTGTTAAGCTTTGCTTTTACCATCTCTTGAATTCTGTTACCGTCTGCTTTGCCCTTAAGCTGCTGCATAGCCTTGCCCATCACCTTGCCCATATCTTTGGCAGAAGTAGCGCCCACCGAAGCAATCACCTCGTCAACCACTTGACTTACCTCTTCGTCAGACATCTGCGCCGGCAAATACTCTTCCAGAATTGCCAACTCCGCCTCCTCCTGTGCCACTAAGTCCTCGCGGCCACCTTTGCGGTATTGGTCGATCGAATCCCGGCGCTGTTTCGCTATCTGCATCAAAATTTCCAATTCTTGAGCTTCTGTCAGCGTCTCTTGCCCCGAGGGACGGAGGCTGACTTCTTTTTCCAGAATAACTTTCTTGATGCCGCGAACAGTTTCCAAGCGAACTTTGTCCTTGGACTTCATCGCTGCTTTGATTTCTGCGTCAATCCGTTCTCTTAAGCTCATCGATTTTTACCTTGCTTTGCTATATCAAAAATCAGGAGTATGCTTCCGATTCTTAACTTTTTTTACAGTATTTTGCAAGTTTATTGCCTGTTGGTGGCATTTTTATCACCTTGAAGCCGGTGGCTTTCGGCCTTTGACCGAATTTTGAGCGGCTGCACTTCAAGTCTGGGCCCCAAATAGACTGTCGGCACAATTTTGAGACGCACAGACAGAAGTCAATACGGTTCACTGATAGTCCACGGGGAAAAAGAATGTGACAAACAGACGCGCTCGTTTGCGTCGCGAGGACAGCAATGACAAACAAACCTTAAGTGAACCGTATTGAGACAGAAGTGCGATCGCGCTTCTGCCTGCACACAGCCAGCCATAAACCCTGTTTATCCGACATATTTGTGCAACTTCTATTCAGTTCGCCTAAGTTAACACTTGCGGCCGCCCCGAAAGTTAAATCTCTCCAAATATTGGCTGAACATTTCTAATTTCCGATGGTAAGATGGCGGTTAAATAAACGTCTTGCAAGAGGCCTGCTGTGATCCGTTCTGCTACTTTACCGCTTCCGTTTCCCGAGCCGCCGGTTTCCGCTCACGACCGTCTGCGGCTGTTCTCCGGTTCTGCTAATGTTCCCCTCGCCCAAGAGGTGGCTCGCTATTTGGGGATCGATTTGGGGCCGATGGTTCGCAAGCGGTTCGCTGATGGGGAACTCTACGTTCAAATTCAAGAATCGATTCGGGGTTGCGATGTTTACTTGATTCAGCCTACTTGCTGTCCGGTGAACGATCGACTCATGGAATTATTAATTATGATCGATGCTTGTCGCCGCGCTTCAGCAAGACAAGTTACTGCTGTGATTCCTTACTACGGCTATGCTAGAGCCGATCGCAAAACAGCCGGCAGAGAGTCAATTACTGCAAAGCTGGTAGCTAATTTGATTACTGAAGCTGGAGCAAATCGCATTTTAGGGATGGATTTGCACTCAGCTCAGATTCAAGGTTATTTTGACATTCCTTTCGATCATGTTTACGGTTCGCCAGTGCTGTTGGATTATCTCGCGAGCAAGAAGTTGACAGATATTGTCGTCGTTTCGCCGGATGTGGGCGGAGTCGCCAGGGCGAGATCTTTTGCGAAAAAGCTTGGCGATGCTCCCCTAGCAATTATTGACAAGCGCCGCCAAGCTCACAACGTCGCTGAAGTGATGAACGTCATCGGGGATGTCAAAGGCAAAACTGCCGTGTTGGTGGACGACATGATCGATACTGCGGGGACGATTACCGAAGGCGCGAGATTGTTGCGCCGCCAGGGTGCGAGACAGGTATATGCTTGTGCTACTCATGCGGTTTTTTCACCTCCGGCGATCGAGCGTTTGTCTAGCGGAGTTTTGGAAGAGGTAATTGTTACAAATACAATTCCCGTACCTGAAGAGAACCGATTCAAGCAGTTGACGGTGCTTTCGGTAGCGAATTTGCTGGGCGAAACTATTTGGCGGATTCACGAAGATAGTTCTGTTAGCAGTATGTTCCGCTAGCTAGAGAAAGCACGTTTTCAATATTTGTTTTAGGGTGCGTTACAGGCTTGTTAACGCACCGTTTTTTTTGTATGTTGCGCTCTTTCTGGCAATAAATATCGTTTCCACAGGCATCCGAATAATAATATGTTTCCTATAGTGCGAGCTTAAGAGCTCGCGATCGTAACACCGCATTAACGATCGCATTGCAGTATCATATCAAATCCGGTAGCATCGTCCTGTATTAATCTCTCTATTCTCTCTCTGTGCCCTCTGCGCCCTCTGCGGTTAAATCATTCCGATGCAACCGGAAACGATATCATCCGATCTAACCGGAGTCGATCGCACTTGAGATCGCTGGAACAACAAATGGTAAAATTCTATCTTGTTGTCTTAAGACCGCGACCTTTTCATCTTCTAGAGATGTCTGACCAAAATAAGGGGTAAATAGGGAAAAACTATGAAACATTCACTGGTACGAGCAGCGGCCGCCTTTGTCGGTTCAGCAATTTTAACACTCGGGGCGATCGCTCCGGCGAAAGCATATACTTTTGACGAAACCGAAATTAACCAAGATCGAGTAATTGCGATCGCCCAACCGGGCGGTTTGACCGGCTACCAATTGCTTATTGTAGAACAAGTCACAGACAGACGGAAGTGCTGGAGCGAAAGCGGTTCTAATCCCGTGACAGTCGATCCGTTATTAGCTACTTTTGACTTCACCGGCATTTGCGGCCGCGCCACAGACAGCAACGGCTTTTCCATTCGCATGGCCGGCACCGATTTAGCATTAAAATACAGCCTAATATTGCAAAATGTTGATGGCAATGTGGTATTAATGGGAATTCCCAGCGATCCTAACGCTCAACCGATAATTATCGGCCGCACCAACGGCAATACTAACGGCTTTATGAAAATCACTCTCGATCCCGCTTGGCGCTTTAGTAAAAGAACTTATCAAGGGAAAGTATTAGGTCACTTTTATTTCACTAGCAGTCAAGCCGCACCGGGACAAATCGGAAATACTGGCGGAAATACTGGCGGAAATACTGGCGGAAATACCGGAGGTAATACTGGCGGAAATACCGGAGGAAATACCGGAGGCAATACTGGCTCTTCTACATTCGGAGATATTGCTAGCGATATCTACGCTTCCGAAATTAAAGAAGCTGTGGGCCTTGGGTTTGTCGCCGGCTTTGCTCAAGATAATACATTTCGGCCGCAGCTTGCCGTTACGCGAGAGCAATTGGTATCTTTAGTATTGGAATCATTGAAAGGAATCCAAGGTGCTAACATCACATTTCCTAACAATGTTTCTACTCGTCCTTATAGCGACGTTGATAGCACGCGCTGGAGTGCCGGAAAAGTGCAATTTGCGCGGGACAATAAAATAGTTAGTGGCTATCAAGATGGAACTTTTAAACCCATGCAGTCAGTGACTCGCGCTGAATTGATGGCGGTGCTGCGGAGAGCATCAGAATTTGGTTTGTCGGCGCGGGGAATGCAGCCAAATTTAGTTGGAAAAGAACCGCCTAAAACTTTTTCAGACACTCAAAATCATTGGGCTGCTGCGATTATTACTCAAATGTCTGCTTATTGTTCTGTTGCTTCCGCTGTTAACGAAGTTGGAACTCGTTTTGCTCCCGATGATTCTGCAAAGCGCAATTACGCAGCCGCGGCTACTTTGCGGATGCTGAAATGCGTTAAGGCTCAATAAACAGTTGACAGTTGACAGTTGACAGTTGACAGCGAATTGATAAGAATGGAGATTTAAACTCCGTTCTTATCACAATCTGCCTTCATGCTGGTGCTTCAAACCCCTGCTATTCGGTCAGTAGGGAAACCCTAAGTTTTTTTAGTAATCTTAAGACTGGCGCACCATAAGAATAGACTGTCAACTGCTGTGCCCTGAGCGTAGTCGAAGGGGTCAACTGTCAACTGTCAACTGTCAACTGTCAACTATTTACGCTACACCGTAGTCAGTATACGGTCGTTTGTATGGGGGTTGCAATCCCAAAACAATATCCTCTCTTGGCACTCCCATTGCAACTAATTCCTCCGCTGGATTTTGGTCGGTTAAATTTTGCTGAAGCCAGATTTTTCCATCTTTGATGTCAATGTGAATGATGCTTCGATAAATTCGGTTAAGGTGTTCCCAGCCGACATTCATCCACTGATAATGATCTCGTTCTGTGTCGCAGATAAGTTGCACTTCGACTTCATCATCGGAAACATCATCTTCGGCATAACGGGTGATTAATGTCTGAACGTATTGACGGTATTGAGCTAGTTTATCCATTGCACAATTACCTCATTTGTTGGTTAATCAGGACTAATATCAATTCGGGTTACATCGGAATTAATATTACCCAAAATCAGGAGACGGCAGTGCCGTTTCCCTACAATTAATCTGGCGTAGGGACACGGCACTGCCGTCTCCTCGCTTGTCATTCCGGCGCAGCCGGAATTGATATAAAGTCTTTTTTAGTCCCGATCATATCGTTTCCTTGCCTTTCTTCTTAGCTGCCGATTTCCGAGTTTTTGGAGTAGCAATTATTTCTGGTTCTTCCAAAATAACATCTTCTTCGGTTAATTTACACAAGTCGTTTAAGGAAAATTTTTGTTGGGATTCGAGTTCGTTTAGCAAGTTTGAGGCTGTTTCTAATATGTGCTTTCCCTGTCGGAGTTGGATGGTAGTTTTATTTTCGATCGCATCCTGCAACACAAAAACTGATACAATTTGCCAAATATCTAAATCATCACCGATGACATCGCACTGAGAGACGATTTTGCCGTTTTCGGGGACGTGAATCCCTAAGCCGGAAGCTTGGATCAGCGGCTGGATTTCTGTTATGCTTAAATCCGCAAGGTCGGTAATTTTATGTTCGAGGGATACGAAGTCTGCTAAATCTGGTAAGTTGATTGATTCTGCTGCTACAGCGTCGAATTTGAAGGTGAGAGTTTGGTTTAATGGATCGGAAATGGCGTAAATTGATTGGATTTGCGATCGACTAACTGCACCTTTATCAAAAAAATCTTCGCCTAGAGGTGCGATCGTCTTCGTTGGCGTAGCCCCCGTAAGGGCGGGATTCGCGATCGCAATTTTACCATTTTCCGCCACCTCCAAAATCTCCAAATTAACCAAATTCGTCGCCGCAGTCTTCACAAAAACCCGATCCAACCCCAACAAATCCGCCAACTCCTGCAAAGTTGGCGCAGGATCGAACTCCACACCCGCCCGCAAAATGAACTCTTCCAATACATTAAACTCGCGAGGTTCGCTAATCGTCACCTCCAGCGGAGTTTGGCGAATTGCAAAGCGGAATTCACGCGCCACCAACACCGACAAATCAGGGTTTTGTTGCTCAATTTGTGCCGCTAGCGAACTTAAATTCGCATCAATTTGTTTAGCTGAGGATGCTAGCAACATCTACAAAACCTCCGCAGTGACGCACCGTTTTTGAAACTTCCTGATACATTTTTCCGACAGTACCTGTTTGTTGCGTAAATAAATCGTGACAGCCGACAACTATTAACAATTCTTGAGCGCGAGAAAAAGCCACATTCACCCGTTCCGGTTCCTTAGCAAATCCAATATCGCCTCTAATATTATTGCACACAGTGCTGACAATAATCACAGGTCTTTCCATTCCTTGAAAGATGTCAACTGTACCAGTGCGGATACTCAAAGATGGGAATCTTTCGGCGGCGATTCTATCTTTAATTGCGTTCAATTGAGCACCGTAAAAAGTGATAATCCCGATTTCCTTCGGCGGTTCACCCTCTACCATTTTAGGCCGCCAAGCGGTTTCCATCTGTTCGCACAAAAGCTCGATCGCATCTATTTCCTTGACATTCAACCGCGAAGTACCCTGTTTCCCCTCCTCAAACCCTTGTCCCACCGGCGTTTTCACCCACAGGATGTGATTGTTTTCTTTGATGGTGTCACCTGCGAGATGGTGCGCGCGCCTCGTGTCTGCTTCCAAAATCCCGCAGTTGAGCTTTTGCTGATAAAACTGATTGATTGCGCCCATGATTTGCGGGTGCATTCGGTACTGAGTTGTCAGCATTTTTTTAATACCGTCGTCAGCTTTTTCAAACAATATTTTAAACAGCGATTCTTTGATAAAGCTAAGTTCGTCTCCGGTACAACCGATGTCTTCGGCGATGTCGTCGATCGTACTTTGATTAAACATCGGCGGCAATTGCCTGTGATCGCCCACTAATACTAATTTTCTGCCCTTCAAGGCGGGGATTAATAACTCTGGCGGAGTGCATTTACTAACTTCGTCAATGATGACTGCATCAAAGCTGGGAAAGTTTTTGCTAAAATCAAAGCTGGCAGCTTGCACGCAGGTAATGCCGATGACGTTCGCGTTGTCAATATAAATTTGCTTTAAATCTTGACGGTCTTTTTCTGACGGATTGCGGAGTTTTTCAATCCAATCTGTGACGAAGTTTTGAGAACGATTGAGGGCAGTTTCTTCTCGTTCTAATTCTCGCTGCCAATGCTTGAATAAACGCTTGATTTTACTTAAAAAATCTACGCTGAATAATCCGGTACTGGGAACTTCTATTTGGTATTTAGTCGGGATATTTTGCCATGCTGATTCCCACCAACTTCTCTCTACGATTAATTCTGGCGCTGGTTGTTGCTGTTGCAGTTTAGCCGTAATCTCGCTCAATTCTGTTTGAAGTGTCGCGAGTTCCTCCTGTGCAGTTGTAGCGGCAATTTGCAGTGGGGATAATTGCTCGTCAAGAGTAGTTTTGACAACTTCCAAAATCCCGAACGGATCTAAGTCAGCCAGGGATTTTTTAAGCTGAATCACACTGGTTTTCCAACTATCAACTTGCTTGAAAAACTGCTGCGGTTGTTCCCAAATATTCGACTTTTGCGCGAGATATTGTTGGGCGAGAATCCGCAACTTGTCTGGAACCTTTGACTGTTCTACAATTGCTTGCAATTGATTCGTAACTTCGCTAATTTTTAAGTTCGCTTCTTGCTGCGCGGCTTCTACTTGAACTTGGGCGGCGGATATTTGCTGCTGGCTGACGGTTTGACCGATTTTATCTAATAACTGTTGCTGCTTAATTAGTTGTTGTTCGGTTTCGGTTTTCAGGGGAACTATGCACTGGCGGGCGTTTCCGAGAATAGTATGCAGCAATTCTTTGACTAGCCGATCGAAGGTTTCTTGAATTTGATTTGGCTGCAATGATTGACTGTAAAATTGTTGGATGTTAGCTAAGAAAGTGTCAGCTTTTTCGAGGATGAATTTGCGCTGACTTTGACTAACTTGGGAATAGCTGGCGAAGTCTTTGGCTAGTTGTTGCCATTGCGCCCGATCGCCCGCAGCGAGCACGATCGGCATTTGAGTCAAATTTAGGTGCAAAAACTCGCTAAACCGGAACTGCTGCCCTTGAATGTCCTTGAAACCCGCGCTGGCTTCATGGGCGATCGCCTTTTGCAGTCTTTCCAAATCGGGCAAACTGACTTTACACTTCGGCGGGACGATCGGCAATTTGAGCGATCGGGCAATTTTCAAAAGTCCTGCGGGCAATTCTACCATATCATCCGTCAGCATTGCGCCCGTTTCCCAGCAAGCTTTCACAACAGTATAAAGTCGCGTATCCGCCGTCTCAATCCACTCTGCAACGGCGACAACCACGGCGGCAATTTCCGCTTTTCGCAGTTCCAAATTACTGATTTTCTGTTCGAGATTGTGGCGGTGTGTCTGATTTTGCTTGTCGCCCAACTCGAGTTGATTCACCGCATCCGACAACTGCCGCGACGCCCGCAGCGACTCCGCAACTCCTGACATCGCGTGACAAACTTCCTGGGCGCGATCGCCCGCCGTCTCAAATTCGGATAATTGCGGTGCTACAGTTTCCCGCAGCCAAACCGCAATCCCAAATGCACCGCAACTAGGGCGATCCAATCCTATTTGAATAGTATGGTTGACGCAAATCCGCACATTTGCCATAAAGTTTTCCACTAAAACATTACCTTCAGAATAAGGTTTTAGTTTCGGCATAAACTCGGAAACTTCTGAAGATTCCCAGTTAATCTCCGGCGCAGCTAGTAAATTTGCCAGCCCATCAACCAAAGATGCAATCTCGCTTTTAGCAGTTAAACTTAATTGATACGCTGCTGATTGCGCGGTCAACTTTTCCTCAACCTCCGCCTTCCCGTCGTGCAGGTATTTTTGTTCCTTAAAAAAAGCTCTCTCGGCGGCCGAGTAGGCATTAAATCTGTCGAAATCTGCCAGCAACCGCTGTAAAGATGTGACATTAATCTGACGCTGCGACAGTTTTTGTTCGCAATCAGTCGCCGTATTTTGCAGCCAAGTGCCGATCGCATTTTCCTCTAAAAACGGCTGGCCTTCCTCCTGTACCTTATGGGCTTTTCCCTTTCGCAAAGCCCGAATCGCCGGATTGTGAACCAACCGACTCAAAGCATTATCAACGGCTAAATTAGCTTGGGAAGCAATCAAAGTTTTCCCGCCTTGACGCGCAATTTGATAGCAAATTTCCGCAATCACCGTCGTTTTCCCGGTTCCTGGCGGCCCTTGAATCAAAATTAAATCCCGCGCCGAAAGCACCATTTCTACGGCAGCGAGTTGATCGTCGTTAGCATTGCGATTTAATAAATTTTCCCGATCCAATTTTACCAGCTTGTCGGGAATTCTCGCCTCGGAAGAGTCAAATAAAAACTCGCTTAAATAGGGATTTTGAGCGCGGCCATCCGCCAGCATCTTTAAAGCTTTCTTTTTGCGATCGATCTGACTGATATCCCCCGCCGCCTCGAAATACAAAAATCCTTGTTTGGGAAGTTGATATCGGCCGCCCGCCATGCGATCGCCCAAATCAACATCCAACTTAATCCGTAACATACCACGTTCAAATTCAATTTCCGCAATGCTACCCAAAGTCTCGCCATCGCGGCTGCTTCTGCTTCCCGGCGGCGAATCAAACAAAATAATGTCTTCATTTCTGGCTTGTTTCAGCCTTTCGCGAAAGTCGCCGACTTGTAAGGGATTCTCCTCGTAGCCGTCAAGAGTTGCCGAATTGCGATCGATTTCAAAAGTAACGATTTTGAAGCCGGAACCATAGTTATGCGCGCGGAAAGGTACACAAAATTGACGCGCTTCGGCGATGCGTTTTTCGACATTTAAGAAAGTGTGCCAAACTTTTAATTGTTCAGTTGTCGGTATGTGTCTCTCGTCCCAAAATGGCATTTGTTGGACGCGGGCGATCGACTTTGCAGGAATTGGCGATCTACTTTTCGGCAAAAGTCGCAACTGTACCGCCAAAGCATAGCCATCTTTTCTACCTCTAGGAAGCGCCACCAAACCAGCATCCAGCAGTTTCAACCCGCCGATTCCGTCTTCTATCCGTACAGTTGCTAACAAGCGTAAAGTGCGATTCCCTTCGGGATAGCTTCGCTTCACGGCTTTTTGCAACAATTCCGGTAATTTAAAATCATCTCGATCCGTAGCAAGAATCAACTCCCAGATTTCCTCTTCAGAAAATCTCTCATTTACCTTTTGGCGCCGCACGTAGAAAAGACTGGGGGATTTACCGGCTATTTCCGACATCACAACTTCCGCCCGATCTCTGCATTCCCAATCGCAATATTTCGCTAAAGCCGCTTCTCCTTCAACTTGACCAATAAATTTACTAATTGTGCGATCGCCACTAAATTTATATCCCCAATCTTCTGCTACTAAAGATGGCATATTTTGATTTTAGATTTTGGATTTTAGATTTGAGATTGGATTTAAGATTAGCATATTGGAAGACTGGGCGGTTAGAAACCGCGTCTATACAGGCGAAACCCAAGGTGGTTTTACAGTCATCAGAGAATTAGGTACGTTGTTGGGCTTTAGCCCTCTTTATATATACGCCTAAAGAGGGCTGAAGCCCAACAACGTACCTTTGTTAATTCTGCACAATAAAATCAAAAGGGCGAATGATGGGAATTGAACCCACGAATGGTGGTACCACAAACCACTGCCTTAACCACTTGGCTACACTCGCCATAACGTTTTCAACTATAACATAACATCTCAGCACAAGTCTAGGGGTAAAGCAAAAAAATTTCAAAATATTTTTCAGCCTCCCTAAACCGATCGGCATCAATTGTGCCTGAAATTCAGCGCACAGCCCGAGTTTAGCACAATTTTCGATTTGGGCGATCGCACAATAAAATTGGTTCGTAGTGCGGACTTCAGTCCGCATAATGCGGACTGAAGTCCGCTTTTGCGAACTTTCATTACTGGAGATGAGATAAGTCCTCGACGCAAGTGTGACAATAGTTAAAGATTTTTTGAGGTAGATTGTGGCGCCAAGAGTGAAGACAGCGCAACCGCATACCTTTGGTTAATGTGCCAGTTGCGTCTCGGAATGTAAATGAAACGCCCGCGCAGCAAGCTGTCGCGCGCCCGGATCTGTGTCAGCTTGGGGCGCCGTGCACATTGTATAACATCGCGATCGGGCCCAGCGGAATAGAATAGCCTTATATCCATGTGTGCGTCTATTGTCAACTAATTTTCTTCTCTTATCTCTCTTCCTTCGCCCCGCGAAGCAAGGAGACTATGAAAGCGGTGCATTTAAAAAACTTCTTCACAATCCAAAATCTCAAATATAAAATCTCAAATCCCTATGAGCTACTGTATTAACCCAGAATGTCAAAATCCCGAAAATTCACTCACAGAAAAACTTTGCTTGAACTGCGGCTTTAACCTATTGTTGAGACAGCGGTATCGCCCGATTAAACTCTTAGGAAGAGGTGGATTTGGCAAAACTTTCCTCGCCATTGATGAAGACATCCCCTCGCAACCGCGCTGTGCCCTCAAGCAATTTTATTTTCGCGATCGCGATCCAGTAATTTTCAACAAAGCCCTTGAATTATTCCACCAAGAAGCAGTCCGTTTAGACGAACTGGGAAAACACGCGCAAATTCCCACTTTATTAGCTGCATTTGAACAAGAAGGTCATATTTATTTAGTTCAAGAGTTTATAGACGGGCCGACTCTCAAAGAAGAATTAGACCAAAGTGTCTGCGATGAAAATCAAATTTGGCAACTGCTGCAAGACTTATTACCCGTGCTGCAATTCATCCACGACAACCGCGTCATTCACCGCGACATCAAACCTGAAAATATTATCCGCCGCCAGTCGGACAACAAACTCGTATTGATCGATTTCGGCATTGCCAAACTGCTGACTGATTCAGCTATACTCCGTTCAGCAACGCTGATCGGGAGTCAAGATTATATAGCTCCCGAACAAATGCGCGGTAAAGTATTTCCTGCTAGCGACCTTTACAGTTTAGGTGTTACTTGCATTCGCCTGATGACGCAAGTTCCGCCGTTGGATATGTACGACTGTAAAACCGAGCGCTGGTGGTGGCGCGAGTTTCTCCCCAAAGGCACGAGTATTAGCGCCGAGTTAGGTGAGATTTTAGATAAATTGCTACAAACTCATCTTTGTCAGCGCTACAGTTTTGCGGCGGAAGTTTTGGAAGATATCAATGCAGTTTTAGATAAACGCCAGCAAAATTTGGTTGTGCCGAAAAAGCCGATCGCCCAAACTCTCATTAATACCGACAACTCGCCTTATTTCAAAGCCCTGCCAACTTCTGAGCCTCCGATTTCACCGACCAAAACTACCGCCAATTCCGCAGAAACTTTGTCCTTATCAAGGATTTCAAATCTCGATTCTACCATGATTTCAGCAGCGGGAGTTGATTATACCAAACTGCGGGATTGTTTGTCAACTAAAAAGTGGAAAGAAGCCGATCGCGAAACTTGGGCCGTGATGTGTCAATCTCTATCGCTGACACCGGGAATTCAGCTAGAAATCAGCCAAATTTACAAGTTACCATGCGAAGATTTGCAAATAGTCGATCGCCTGTGGTTGCACTACAGCCAAGGTCGGTTTGGCTTCAGCGTCCAAAAGGAAATCTATGAAAGCGTCAAGGGAGATTATGTCAGATTTTGCGATCGGGTAAACTGGCAAACCTACAATTCTGCTACTGCTTCAGGACAACTTAAATTTACTCAGCAAGCACCAATCGGACACCTGCCATCTCGCAGTTGGGTTGGTGGCATTCAGTGGCTGCGACACCTCGATGCCTTGTCAGCAAAGCTAACCGAATGCAACAACAATTGACTATTGATATTTGTTATTTGTTATTTGTTATTTGTTATTTTTGAATATTTCGCAATAATTAATAACCAATAACTAATGACTAATAGCGTTCGCGAGCAGGGACAGCACTAATGACTAATGACTAATGCCCAATGACCTGTTTGGCCACTGCCCTGTTTGGCCAATTCCCGATGCCCAATTCCCGATGCCCAATAACTTAACTCTACCTGAAAGCAGAGCAATGGCTCCCGCTAGATGTATCCAACGAGCGAGGTTCAGTGCGATCGCTTGCCGCACAATGGATGCTGAAGGTAAACACAGATACAGTCGGAAATCTGACGACTGTAACAACCGAACTAAAGAGAGGTATCGATCGATGTTTTTTCACAAAAAGCCACTAATGTCTGCGGTAACAGTAGACGAAGCCAACCCCCGTTTTGCCCAACTGCTGCTAGAACAGTTTGGCGGAGCAACCGGAGAACTGACAGCAGCTTTGCAATACTGGGTGCAGTCCTTTCACTGTGAAAATGCAGAGATTAAGGATATGCTCCAAGATATTGCGATCGAAGAATTCAGCCACTTAGAAATGGTTGGCAAACTGATCGAAGCTCACACCAAAAACGTTGACCAAACAGAAGCTTACAAAAGCACTTTGTTTGCAGTCAGAGGTGTAGGCCCGCACTTGTTGGATAGCCAAGGTCAAGCTTGGAGTGCTGCTTACGTCAACGAAGGCGGCGATGTTGTCCGCGATTTGCGCGCTAATATCGGTGCGGAAGCAGGAGCTCGCCAAACCTACGAAGCATTGATTGAACTAGCGCCGGATGCGGGAACGAAAAAGACGCTGCACTTCTTGCTGACTCGGGAAATTTCCCACACTCAAATGTTCATGAAAGCTTTGGAAGCGATGGGCAAACTTACCGATCCGTTCTTCGGAAATATCGCGCCAGATTCAACAGTAGATTTGTTCTTTAATTTGTCTAGTGATGGCAAAGACCAACCAACTGCTTTGAACTCTGAACCTACTTTCAAGTACGTCGCCGAGCCTACTCCTCAAGGTTAATCAGAATATTCGGCAACTGTTATCCCCGACTTCTTAAAGAAGTCGGGGATTTCGGCGTTCGGTTTTTTTTAGGAGTTGCGGCTCCCTGATGTTAGAATTATTCAACATCCCGATCGACCATTAACATCAAATCCCTATTGAAATTGCGATCGACTTACCTATTAGTTTCTCACGGCAGCCGCGACCCCAGACCGCAAGTAGCTTTGGAAAACCTGGCTCAACTGCTGTCTGATAATTTGGCCCACTCCTTCCCCGCAGTCGCCACCGCCACCCTAGAACTCGGCCCCGCGCCACTCCACGAACAAATTTGCAGTTTTGGCGAACGTACCCTCTCCCTCGGACTGACTCATTTGCAAATCCTGCCCGTATTTTTATTACCGGGAGTTCACGTCGCCGACGACATACCGGCAGAGGTGGAAATTGCCCAGAAAACTTTTGGTTCCCGGTTAAACATAGAAGTGCGCCCGCATTTAGGTTCCCAAGTAGCAGGCTTAACAAACTTGCTCAAAACTCAGATGCAAGAGCTAGCTTTTCTCCCCAATTTGCTGTTACCAAAATGGATTGTACTATCTCACGGCAGCCGCCGCCCCGGAGGTAACTCGACATTTGAAGAAATCGCCAGCCAACTCGGTGCAGAGACTGCTTATTGGTCGGTAAAGCCGAGTTTGGAAGCACGAATTGACAGTTTGGTTCGCGGTGGACATCAGCAAATAGGAATTGTGCCATACTTCTTATTTAATGGAGGAATTACAGATGCGATCGCCAAAAATGTCGAGCAGCTACAGCAGCAATTTCCCACGGCAGAACTTCATCTCGCAAATCCTCTAGGCGCCAGTGTAGAATTAGCAGACTTAATTCGGGATTTAATTCAAAAATGAATCGCAAAGACACAGAAGAGGTCAAGGAAGCAAGAAAAATGTCTTTAGGTAAAGTGTATTTAGTAGGTGCAGGCCCCGGAGATCCGGGTTTGATGACTTTGAAGGGAAAAGCGCTGTTAGAGTGCGCGGATGTGGTGATTTACGATGCTTTAGTCAGCCCTCAAATTTTGGCAGTCATCAACCCCCAAGCAGAACGAATTGATGCCGGGAAACGCAAAGGCCGTCACTCGTTAATGCAGGACGAAACTACTCAGTTAATGATAGACAAAGCTCAAGATAATGCGATCGTAGTTCGTCTCAAAGGCGGCGATCCGTTTATTTTTGGGCGCGGCGGCGAAGAAATGGAAGAGTTGGTGAAAGCTGGAGTCTCGGTGGAAGTTGTACCCGGTGTCACTTCGGGAATTGCGGCCCCGGCTTATGCGGGAATTCCTCTGACACATCGATCGTACAGTTCGTCAGTCACTTTTGTCACCGGCCACGAATCAGCCGGAAAATATCGGCCGGAGGTTAATTGGCAGGCGATCGCCCGCGGCTCCGAAACTATTGTAGTATACATGGGAATCCACAATTTGCCTTATATCATCGGCCAGTTAACAGCAGCCGAATTGAGCGCAGAAACGCCCGTAGCCTTAGTGCGCTGGGGAACGCGGCCGGAACAAGAGGAATTGATTGGCACTTTGAGTACAATTGTAGAGCAAGTTGAGGCGACTGGATTTTCCGCACCTGCGATCGCCGTAATCGGAAATGTCGTTAATTTGCACTCTATATTGTCTGGCTGTCGGCCACATCAGACGGTGGTTGAAACCGCACCTACACAAACGATTTCTGCCTCCGCAGACTGAACAAAACAAATTAAATTTAACAATCTTTGTCTTCAACCCGCGGAGGCGGGTTTTGTCTGTGTAGACGCGGTTTTAACCGCCGTGTCTTTTCTACAAACCTATGTTCAACGTGCTACCTGCCGCATATATTCCCCCCACAACTGAGCCGCATTTGCACTACCTCCGCCAGTCGGAGAATTATCATCATTTCCCAACCAAACTCCTGTCACCAGTTGCTGGCTGGGAATATAACCGACAAACCACAAATCTTTATTATCATTAGTCGTGCCTGTTTTTCCAGCTTCTCCCAAGCCCAAAGCAGCACTGCTACCCGTACCTCCCCGAACAACTCCTTGCAGCATATCAGTCATCGTATCCGCGACGCCTTCAGAAACTAACTGTCGATTGGCAACGCCATCTTTTTGATAGTCATAAATCACCCGACAACTTTTAAAATCATTTCGATCTTTGCAGTCGCTGCTGTCAATAATTCGCTTGATTACGTGGGGGCGATTCCCCAAACCCCGGTTCGCCAAAACCCCGAACGCACCCGTTAATTGCAATACGTTAACTTCACTTTCACCTAACACTAAACCGGGGGAAGAACGCAGGGGAGATGTAATCCCCAAACGTCTGGCCATGCCCACTACATTGTCTAAACCGACATCTTGCGCGACTCTCAAAGCAATGGGATTTTCCGACTGTGCTAAACCCCGATACATATCAGTGCTACCGCTGGTTCTGGCGCAGCCATTGTAACTTTGTCCTCCCCAAGAAAGCGGCTCGCAAGAATAAGTCTTACTGGGTGGGATTCCGCGTTCTAGGGCGGCGGCATAGGTGAAAATCTTAAATGTAGAACCGGGCTGTCTCAATGCTTGGGTAGCCCGATTAAACTGACTTTGCAAGTAATCTACACCCCCAACTAATGCTAAGACTTCCCCGGTTGTAGAATTGAGAGTTACTACAGCTCCTTGAGAAAAACCTGCATTCGCTCCGGCATTTTCTACGGCATTTTTGAGGGAAGATTCAGCTACTTTTTGCAGACCTGGATTTAAGCCTGTTTCTACAATAAAATTGCCTTCTCTGGCTAACTGCTCCCCCAACAAAAACTCCAATTCGTCAAATACATAATTGTAGAAATAAGGCGCGATCGTACTTTGCAGGTATTGGCGGGCTTTGGGATTGATGTCAATTCGCGATCGCCTCGCGCGATCGGCTTCTTCCTGAGAAACCGTCCCCATGGCTCGCATCCGTTCGATTACTCGATCGCGATACTGCACCGCCAACTGATAATTTTGAATCGGATTAAAACTGTTTGGCCCAGGCAAAATCCCCGCCAAAGTCGCCGCCTCAGACAAAGTCAAATCCTTCGCCGACTTGGCAAAATAAAATCGAGACGCATCCTCAAAACCGTAGAGGTCAATTCCCAAAAACACGCGATTTAAATAAGTCAGCAACAGCTCATCTTTGCTGTAATAACTCTCTAGTTTCAAAGCAACTACTGCTTCCCGGAATTTGCGTCCGCCCGAATCTTGAGTACCTACATAATCTCGAAACAAACTCCGCGCTAACTGCTGCGTCAGAGTGCTACCGCCTTCGCGAATTCCTCCCCCGCGCACATTGGTCAACAGCGCCCGCAAAACGCCGATCGGATCTACGCCCAAATGCCAATTGTAGCGGCTGTCTTCCGAAGCAAGTACCGCCTTGGATAAATAAGGCGAAAAATCCTGCAATTGCTTCAATTCTAAGTGAGCGTTATTCTGAGGGGGACGCAGCGGAGTTTGTCCGTCGCGGGCGTAAACAATCACAGGGCCGTTGATACTTCTCGGTAGAGGCCGCACTTGAAACTTGGTCGATTCAACACCAACCAAAATAGCTATCAGAGTGGTGATTCCGCTAACACCGTAAAAGCTGTAACGCAAAAATTCTAAATACCAAGGTGGCGGATCTACGTACTGAACTCTGACGGCGGCGGCGAGTTCCGGCGGCCCTAATGTGAACACGTCTCCGTGACGGAGGGACATACTTTTAATTCGTCTTTTCCCTCTGTAAATGCCGTTGGTAGAGTCTTCGTCTTTAATTACAAAAGGTGTTCGCCGTCGAGTATCCCGCGACAGGGATAGGTGTACGTGACTGACAACGGGATTGCGAACTACAATATCTGAAGCTTTGGACGATCGACCTAACAGATATCGATCGCCCAATAGCGGATAAACCTCAGCTTTAGCCGCACCTGCATCCTGTACCCACAGTTCGGGTACTTTGGCATTTGGTTTCAGGGCTAGCTGGTTAAAATTAACCTTGGCAATTGTCTGGACTGCTTGGGTAATCGCACCCAAGACGGTTTGAGGTTTGCGGGGCGGCTGCGGTGGGGTCATATTTCGCTATGGACTACGATCGAGCGATCGGCTCTTGAATCATTCTACTCGCAACTTTTGGCTATTTTCAGGATCTGTCCCATACTTTGGGCGATCGACCGTCGATGTTAGATTTTAGATTTTAGATTTTAGATTTTAGATTTATACCGTGTCCTGTCAATTACCTAAAATTAAAAAGGTTCGATCGTTCGGACTTTAGTCCTACTAGCGATTCCCAGCAAAATATTATAATTTTCCTAAACAATGAACTGTTTATCTAACATTTATCCTCGATTTATATCATTTATCAAAACTTTTGCTACAAAACAATTGTTCGGATTGTTTGATCGACCTCGATCGAGGCTAATTCTTAGGTACGTAGTTGCGCTCTTTGCGCTCCGATCTTAATATATATAGCCATCCTAAATCATTATCACGGGCGGCGAACATAAATGTGATTTCGCCTAAATCAATCAGGGACACGGCTTGACCTAAGTCCCTACAGGTACTCATGAAAATCCTGCGAGGATTGCGATAAGAGCGCAAAGAGCGCAACTACGTACCTTTATTTAGTGTGACGGTTGCGTCTAAGACTGAATTAATTAAAACCCCCCTTTTTCAAGGGAGGTTTTAGGCGTAAAATACGCAATATTGTCCTTACATCGAAGAACCCAAACCGGCATAAGCACCGTAGAAGAAAAGGCTCAAAATGCTCAGAGCACCGAGACCTGCGACAGTAGCTACCAGCCACAAAGGAATTCTGCCACTTTCACTAAACATAGCGATCACCTCACTAATTCACAGCTAAACAAATTGGATTGAATCACAGAGATTGAACTGAACCACCAGTTAGTTAAAGAAATAACTGGAGAACAAAATCCCCAACACAAAAATCAGCAATAAACCCAAATAAAGAGAAGTCCGGTTTAACTCGACTGGCTGCTCGTTGGGATTAGGGGCGCGTTCAGGCATTATAAACTCCTATCGTTGAATAAATTGCATTGCTGCGATCGCGCCCAAAAAGAAAATCGTTGGGACACCTAAAGTATGAACGGCCAACCAGCGTACCGTAAAAATCGGATACGAAATTGGCTCATTGTTTGGCGTTCTGCTCGTCATTTTTCCAAATCCTTGTAAAATTACTTGCCAATGAACTGATCTACTTGTTTCTTAGCTTCAAAGCGATCCGAGATAATCGGAACTTCTTCGCGCTGCTCTGTGAAATACTGGTTAGGGCGAGGAGTTCCGAAAGCATCGTAAGCCAAACCAGTTTGCACAAACAGCCATCCAGCAATAAACAAAGCTGGAATGGTGAGGCTGTGAATTACCCAATAACGGATGCTTGTAATAATGTCCCCAAACGGACGTTCTCCAGTTGTACCGGCCATTTAGAATCCTCCTTTCAACAACAAATCGACAGACAATCTCTATTACTATTCTACTATCAAGCAGCTTGCGCTGAACCTTGATATTTAAGTAGAGTACCGCTCGCACCAATCACGAATCCGCGATCGGGGCCCATAAAGACAATCCTGTAAAAATTAGCAGGAACGTCCTCAACTTCACGGTCTTTTTGCCAAGTTTTCCCGCCATCCAAACTGCACAGCAAATTGCCGCCGCCGCCGGCTACCCAAACTTCATTATCAGTCCGGTAAGCCATGTCTAGCAAACCCCAACTCGCTTTGCGATCGGGAAAAAACGGTTTTCCCCAACCTTCAGGATTGGACGGATCGCTAAACTGAATCTGACCGCCGCGGGCGAGCATCCACAAACGCCCGTCCTTGGTAAAGCCCATGTTTTGCAAGCGGCGAGAACTATTGCGGTTGTGGGGTTCCCAAGCTTGTTGTCCTGGTCTCCACACGGAGTAGAAATTACCTTTCGAGGATACCGCAACATACTGCCCGTCTTCCGAGCGGTTGATATTGCGAACTACCCCAAAAGAATCTTGCACGATCGCTTTCCAATTTTTGCCACCGTCAGAAGTCCGGTAAATCGCCCCGACATCCGTCGTCATATCAGCCGTATTTGGGCCAATAGCGGCGATCGTACTCGGAGAACCTGGTAACTGAGAGCTTAAAGCAATCCGCGTCCAAGACTTGCCCTCATCTTCTGTGTGGAGCAAAACCGAAGGCTGACCGACAATCCAGCCTTCGGAACCGGAAAAACTCACCGACGCAAAACGCGATCTCGGCTCGTCTATATCCAGTGCTACTGGCTTCCAGTTAGTCCCGCCGTCGATCGTTTCAAACAGAGTCGCCTCAGAACCAACAACCCAGCCGTGCTGGGCATTTCCCGTAAAGGCAATATCCTGTAAATTAGCTTCTGTTGGCAAGGAAATCACTTGCCAAGGGTTGTAACTCACAGAACCGATCGTGCTGCAACTCGTACAGATGAGTGCAGCCGCCAATAACATTACAATTCGTTGCCAAAATCTCACAATCGTTTTACTGCAAACCATACATACTAAGTAACAACAAGAAACCAACGACCAAGCCGCCAAAAATCAGCAAACTTTTTTGACCTTCGGTCATGCCGTTGACGCCGACACCGTAGCGCTGATTTGCTTTAAATCCCGATACTCCTTCCATCTGACCCAGATTTTGAAAGACCGACTTGCGGCCCGCGCAAACGGGACAAACCCAAGTAGCGGGCAAATCTTCAAAAGCTGTGCCAGGGGCAATGTCATTTTTAGGATTCCCTTTTTTCGGATCGTAGACGTAGCCGCAGGCGCGGCACTCGTGCCGATCGAGGGTCTTAGTCTCAGTGGCTCGATCGCTCATAGTTCCAAAAAGAGTAGGTCAGTTGACACTCTCCGGGCTTTAGCCACGGAGATTCTTAAGACCACAATTTGAGTCTTAAAGGCGCTGACAAATCGCCTCTACACGCTCAAAACAACTACTAACACCAGAAGTATTGCAATTGCGCTTACTTTGATCTTTTTATACTTTCAGAGTCCATCACGCCCGCCAGTTAGGTACGCTCAACAATTCACTATTGCTTGTTTAACTCTCGCTACGATCGAGTCGAGGCGAGCTAAATCAGGAGTTACACCTTTTGATATTGTTTCAACACGTAGATGGTTGTTCTTACTTGCCTTTCTAGATCTTCTAACGCGAAGCCGTCCTAGAAGGACGGGGCTTCAGACCGATTTTGTTGGTGAAGTACCTCAACTAAGCTTCGTTATAGTTGGGGCTGCCAACCAACACTCAGATTAGGACGGTCTTATTCGTCTTCGAGGTTTCCCGTCTCAACCGCCGATACCACGTTAGGGACACCACAAGGGTGTTCGACACAAAGCGTCGATGATGGTCTTACTCAGCGTCCACAGGCAGCCGCCCGTCTTCCACAGGCAGTTAGAATATCGTTTACCCAATCCTGAGATTGCGGTTTTATTAAAATATACATTAAAAATTATTGCAGAAGATGGACAATTAATCTCGATCGACCAGTAATTTCTGTTACCGAAAAATTGGGCCTAAAGCCCCGTGTCCCGATCAGACGGCTTTTATGATAAGTTATGTATTTATGTATTGTTGATTCGCGAGATGTAAAAATCCGGTCTCAACTGTATAAATCCAAAAAATCTCAAATAAGTTGGGGCATCAACTATCGTGCTAGGCAATATCAGACAAGCCGTGCTTGCTTTTGCTGTTTAAATCCACAATCCCCATGCCTTTAGGTTGGGGAGTATGTCAAATAACCCTTTCACAGAGGCAGTAATTATTCACCGTGTTTGCACTTAGCGGCTACGAGTATTTTTTAGGCTTCCTGTTAATTTCGAGCCTAGTGCCTATCCTCGCCCTCACGGCGTCTAAGGTACTGCGGCCCAAAAGTCGTCCCTACGACCGACGCACTACCTACGAATCTGGCGTTGAGCCGATCGGCGGAGCCTGGATTCAGTTCAACATCCGATATTATATGTTCGCCCTGGTCTTCGTCATCTTCGACGTAGAGACCGTATTCCTCTACCCTTGGGCGGTTGCTTTCAACCAGCTAGGACTCTTGGCTTTCATCGAAGCCTTGTTTTTCATCACGATCCTCGTTATTGCTCTTGTATATGCATGGCGCAAAGGAGCCTTAGAATGGTCTTAAGTTCTGATACATCACAAAAATCGCTAATTGTCAATCCGGCAGAGCGGCCGCAAGTCACATCCGAATTATCAGAGAACGTCATCCTAACCACGGTTGATGACATCTATAACTGGGCGAGACTTTCCAGCCTGTGGCCGTTGCTTTACGGCACGGCTTGCTGCTTCATCGAATTTGCAGCTTTGATTGGTTCGCGCTTTGACTTCGACAGATTCGGCTTAGTACCGCGATCGAGCCCCAGACAAGCTGACCTGTTAATCACCGCAGGTACAATTACCATGAAGTACGCCCCCATCTTGGTGCGGCTGTACGAACAAATGCCCGAACCCAAGTACGTGATCGCCATGGGCGCGTGCACGATCACCGGTGGAATGTTCAGCGTAGACTCCCCCACAGCAGTCAGAGGCGTTGACAAACTTATCCCCGTAGATGTGTACATCCCCGGCTGTCCCCCGCGTCCCGAAGCGATTATTGACGCAATTATCAAACTGCGGAAAAAAATCGCCAACGACTCAATGCAAGAAAGGGCTAACTTGTTACCGACTCACCGCTACTACACCAGACCCCACAAAATGAAAGTAGTAGACGACATTTTGGATGGCAAATATTTGTCAATTCCCGGGCGGATAGCCCCACCGAAGGAGTTGACGGAAGCAATGGGAATGCCCGTACCGCCCGCCCTGCTTGCAGGACAAAAACAGGAGGTACAACGTGGCTGAGACAGAATCTGCGATTGTTGAAGCTGGGAAGGTTTCTCAGTGGTTGACTCAGAATGGCTTCGATCACGAGGCTTTAGCTGCTGATAATTTGGGTGTGGAGATCTTAAAGGTCGATCGAGAATTCCTAATTCCGATGTCAACAGCACTGTACGCCTACGGGTTCAATTATATGCAGTACCAGTGCGCCTACGACCAAGGCCCCGGACAAGATTTAGTCAGCGTCTACCACTTGGCTAAATTGACAGATAACGCTTCCCATCCCGAAGAAGTCCGCGTCAAAGTATTTATTCCCCGCGAAGATCCGAGAGTTCCATCAGTTTACTGGATTTGGAAAGCAGCAGATTTCCAAGAGCGGGAATCCTACGATATGTACGGCATCGTCTACGAAGGACATCCAAATCTGAAACGGATTTTGATGAACGAAGATTGGGTGGGCTGGCCGCTGCGGAAAGATTATATTTCGCCTGATTTTTACGAATTGCAAGACGCTTATTAAGCGAGTTTTGCGAGGGCGGGTTTAGAGTATAAAATTTGACTTTTGCAGTCAAGTTTTATGCAAAACTCGCCCTCTGTTTTTTTCATTAACTGGTTCCTATTTTCTATGCTCATTCCAAATGCAGGAAATGCAGTTGTTGATATTCGTAAACTTCGTGACTACTGCCTAAATCCAGAACACGATGATGGTAAACACAAAGCGCGGCTGTTTTCGTCAATTCTGGGGATGATGCCTGACAATGCGGAGGAATTGCGCCAAATTTTGCTTGAAGTAATTCAAAGTCATGAAGCTCAGTTAGGGAGGCGGGATGGGTTCGGGCAACGGTACACCCTAGATTTCACGATTGAATGGCAAAATAGAAGTGCAACCCTTCGGAGTGGCTGGATTATTGAGCATGATTCGGAAATTCCGAGATTAACAACCTGCTATCCTTTGTAGTGCCGGGAGGTAATAAAAGTGGTAAATAATACAATTAAATTACTAGATGTTGTTGCCTTGACCGTTGATATTCCTGAATACAATCTCTGGCGCGGACAAGTTGGGACAGTGGTTGAACTGTTGGCTGATGGTGCAGCGTTTGAGGTTGAATTTTGCGATCGCAACGGACGCACTTATGAATCTGTCGGACTGAATCCAGAGCAAATCATGGTTTTGTACTTCGAGCCAGCATCACCTAATATCAAACCCGAAATGGTTACAGCATAAGTGGTACAACAACACCCATGGACCCGCAGTCTGGCAAATTGTCGTAGGCCATGTCAGCGCAGTGCACGAGCAGTAGCAGAGATCGCCTGCATCGGAAAGTTGTCAATAAGACATCTAGAATAGGGATAGTAGCTCAAATGAAAAATGCTTAACGAAAACAATGCTTACACTGAAGAAACAGGGAAATAAATGGCTTCCAAAGTCAGTATCGGATTTGGAAAATTATCTTAAACAATTCATGGTTCCAATACCACACTATGAAGAGAAAGAGTGTAGAGGGCTGCAAAAGAATATTGCTTACTCGCTTCAACACCTCGAATTTATACATCGCTGTGGCGAAGACTTAAATCTTACTTCCGTTCTTTGGAATCAAAACGCGAAAACGTTCATCATAGTAGCGTGTTCAATTATTGAGGCTCTATTTTTTTACCTACTTCGCGCACGCGGTAAAGCTGCAACTACTTCATGGAAATCCTATCGCAAGTTATCAGGGCAGGAGTTTGAAGATTCTGATGGGAAGAAGAAAAAAATTAATATGGAAATCTTTGAAAAGGTTAAGCCAGAAATTTACCAAGAAATGAGTTTTGATAAAATGTGCCAGCGCGTCGAGTCAAAAAAGCTTGTTGCATTGGGAAATGACGAATTCTTTAAGAACCTTCCATATCTCCGTCAGATTAGAAATCGTGTTCATGTTCACATTGTGAAAGATGACACCGACACTGATTATCTAAAAATCCAGCAAAAGGAATACAATTTAGCAAGGAAAGTTCTTTTCACCCTACTAACTTCCGAGCTTTTTCCTAATGTTAGAGAAGACTTGTTTGATTATCTTAAGGTAGATGAGACGACGAAATACTGAGAAATCCACCATTGCAAGGATTTTTGACTATTTCTAATGCGTTGCAGTGGCGACTTCAGTATGGAAGAGTCATTGAGCGCGCTGGACAACAGGAAGGCGTTATCGCAGTTTATAAATCTAACCGATGAGTTCCAACGATCGCAAAACAAGACTAGAATACGGCGATTTTCAGACACCGCCGGCATTAGCCGAGATGGTATGTCGAAAATTAGTAGAACTTAATGTCAATCCAAACACTATCATTGAGCCGACGTGCGGAGTCGGTAATTTTATTGAAGCTGCTGCACGTTCGTTTCCATCCGCAGCGAAGATTATCGGGGTTGAAATAAATCAAAATTACTTAACAGAAATCAGACTAAATAAGCAATTATTTCAGGATGAGAGATGCGATATTTTTCATGGAGATTTCTTTCGATTTAATTGGAAATCGTTAGTTGATCAATACACAAATAGACTGCTTGTACTCGGCAATTTTCCTTGGGTGACAAACTCACAACAAGGAACTTTTGGTAGCGAAAATTTACCTAAAAAAAACAACTTTCAAAATCACAAAGGCTTAGATGCTCTCACAGGTAAGAGTAACTTTGATATCTCAGAATGGATGCTGATTCAGGCGGTGCAATGGCTGCAAAAGCGCGATGCTTATCTGGCCATGCTTTGCAAGACTTCTACTGCTAGAAAGTTATTGAATTACATTCACTCTCAAAAACTCTATCTCGCTGACTGTGCAACTTACACAATAGATGCCAAAAAATATTTTGATGCAAATGTTGATGCTTGTTTGTTAGTTTGCAAATTTGACAGTTATTCGCGAAACTACTTCTGTGATGTATTTAGCAGTTTAGAAACTTCGGACTGTCACCGAATTGGATATCATAATAATCTCTTGGTTAAGGATATCGATGCTTTCAGTAAATTGAGTAATTTATATGCGGTGGATTCAGGGACAAAATGGCGATCGGGTGTAAAGCATAACTGTTCTAGTGTAATGGAATTTAAGAAAATTGACAATTATTTTGTAAATAAATTGGGAGAAGTTGCTGATATTGAGGAAACTTATCTGTTTCCCATGATCAAAGGATCTGGTGTTGCTCAAAATCGAATTAATGCTACCGATCGCTATATGCTAATTACTCAAAAAAATATCGGGGAATCAACGGAAAATATCCAAAAAATTGCCCCTAAAACGGGGCGATATCTGGAGTCTCGCGGGCAATATCTAGATAATCGAAAAAGCAAAATTTATGAAAATAACCCTAGATTTGCGATTTTTGGAGTGGGCGATTATACCTTCAAACCTTGGAAAATTGCGATCGGCGGGCTTTATAAAAAATTGGAGTTTAGGTTAATCGGCGAAATCGCTAATAAACCTGTAGTTTTTGATGATACTGTTTACTTCCTAAGTTTTGATGATGAGGGAGTTGCACGTCAAACTTTTGAGCTTTTGAATTCATCGGCTGCAATTAAGTTTTATTCTGCGATCGTATTTTGGGATGAAAAGCGTCCGATCAAATCGAGTGTCTTAAATTGTCTGAATCTGGCACTGCTGGCAGATTCGGAGTTTGTAACCGCAGATGCACGCGGATGAGTATAGTTCTGCTATTTTTGACCGAATACGTAAAAAGTGGTGATATCGTTCCAAATTCCTTGCTGGGTTTGCAATGCTTCTATTTCTGCTTCAAATTCGGCCTTGGCTTGTGCTAATTGCTCGGTTGAAAGTGTTGATAACGGCGGCGGATATTGTCCAGGGGCGGGATGAGAATTTCCGGCCCACATTGCTTTTGCTTTTTCTAAACTGATATAGCTGCCATCTTGTTCGATTTTAATTTCTATCTGTTTAAATCCTGCTTTTTCGAGCAGGTTTCGGCATTTTTCAACAGTGCCTGTGGGTTTGCTCATATTGAAGGAAATGCCGTATTTTTCGGCTACTTTCTGCGTCACAACTCCGCCTACAAAAGCGGTGTCGGCAAAGGCATGAAAGCCAATTATTCCTCCTGGTTTGAGAAATCGATGCCAGTGAGTGAGGGCTGCGTGCAGATTAGACATCCAAATGAAGGCTGAAGAGCAAAAAATGCGATCGCAAACATTACGTGGTAAGTCGATATTTTCGGCATCCCTTAGCAAAAATTCTGTATTATTAAGCTTTAATTCGAGAGCTTTTTTTCTGGCTACATCGAGCATTCCATGCGAAATATCTACGCCAATAACTAGACCTTCAGTACCGACAATTTGAGCGGCTGCGATCGCCACATGACCCGTTCCCGTTGCAATGTCTAAAACCTGCTGTCCGCGACTGACTCGCCCGTATTCAACGAGACGCTGAGCAATCTGCAAATGCCAATCGCTATTGTCATAATTTTGACTTCTGCGGGTGTACAAATCTGCGATTTCTTGCTTGTATTTGTCTAATTTAAAACACAACTATGTAAACGATTGTAAAGTGTCCAAATGCTTTCTACTGGCTGACTTAAGCCTGTTTACATACTGTTACATTGTTCGGTTTAATCCCGCCTACCTACTTACCACTCAATTTCCGCATCCGTGCAAGTAATTCCATTCTGCCAAATTTCATATTCACTGAGATCGATATCTTCATTCCAAACCAGTGCATAACCACCAGGCTCAATTTTAAAGTTTCTGAAAAACCCAGGATTACGTAACGTCGCAAACATCGGATTCTCTAATAACTTAGAGATGTCATATTTTTTGATTTCAAGATTAGCAAACTTAACCATCAAGGTATTATCGTCAATAACTTTAGCAGAAACAATGCGCTCAGGTTTCATAATGAGGATTATTGTAGTAGAAATAATAGCACAATGACAGACCATCGCCACTAACTTCAATCATTCCGCAAAGCTGCGATCGGATCTAAGCGAGCGGCATTCCGTGCCGGCAATACTCCAGCCAATAAGCCTACTGTAAAGGATAGTCCAAAACCGGCTGCGATCGACCATACTGAAATTACAAACGGAAAACTAAATGCTGTCGCGGCCCCAAAGGCGATCGCAATTCCCAACCCAATACCAGCCGTACCGCCCACAGTCGAAACTAAAATCGATTCAGCCATGAATTGAATCAAAATAGCTGCATTGGTAGCACCTACAGCTTTGCGAATCCCGATTTCCTTAGTGCGCTCCACAACTGACACCAACATAATATTAGCAATCCCGATGCCGCCAACTACCAGGGAAATTCCGGCGATTGCCACTACCATCACTGTAAACAAACCTACCACATTGCTGAAAGTATTCACAATATCAACTTGATTAATCACTCGAAAATCATCCGGTTGTGGCGGATAGATATTGTGGCGCAAACGCATGATATTTTCTACTTGAAATTGAGCATCAGCTAAATCCGATTCCCCCGTAGTTTGTAACCAAAAACCAGAGATGGCAATTCCAGCCAAAGAATTTCTACCCACAATTCGAGCCGACATATTTTTCAGGGGAATATACACGCGATCGTCCTGATCCGTACCCCCTACCGAACCCTTGGGTTCCATCACTCCTATTACCTTGTAGCGCCCTCCCTGAATGCGAACATCGGCTGATAGGGCATTAGCACCAACTCCAAAAAGCTCGTCTCGCACCTTAGAACCAAGGACAACAACTGGTTCAGCAGCATTCAATTCATCCTCATTAAAAAACCGTCCTGCTTGAGGTTGAATGTTCTTCACATCGGGGTAATTTAAATCAGTTCCTAATATAGAAGTAGATGAATTTTGTCCGCCATAAACAACTTGCACTTGGCGCTGCAAAAACGCCGAAATCGCCTTAACTGCCGGTGCTTGTTTGCCGATCGCCCTAGCGTCATCCCATGTCACAGTAGAAGCAGAACCACTACCCTGACTAACACCGCCCGATCGCGAAGCACCAGATAAAACCAACAGCACATTAGTACCCAAAGCCTTCAACTGTTCCTCAGTAGACTTTTGTACTCCCTGGCCCACCGAAGTAATCGCAATCACCGAAGATATGCCAATAATCACGCCCAGCATCGTCAAACTGGTACGCAACTTATTATTCCACAGCGCCTCAGTCGCCATGAACATAATTTGAACATTTGAGATTTTGTTAATAACTGGGGGAGTTTTTAATTTCATGTTATCGGTTATTTGTTATTTGTTATTTGTTATTGAGCGGGCAAATTTCTACTACTCAAATCTTGTACTTTTTCATGAACAGGCAAGATGCCTGTTCCACAAAAATTCAATTTTCTTGTGGGGTGGGCTTCTAGCCCGCCCAGAAAAGATTATTGCAAATAGTGCAAAATATCTCTTTTTATGAACAGGCAAGATGCCTGTTCCACAATAGATCAATTTTCTGCTTGTGGGGTGGGCTTCTAGCCCGCCCAGAAAAGATTATTCCAAATAGTGCAAAATATCCGATCTAACGCAAACGACTTCCACCACCCGGCTGCAAACCTGGAATTCCGCCCGATGATGGAGTTTGAGATTTAGGCCGCAAGCCAGGGGGGAAACTAATAAAAACCTTTTCATTTCCCTTCAAGCCCGATCGCACTTCCGTCTTATCATCAACCGTCATCCCCGTCTTAATCGGCACAAACAAAGGCTTCCCATCTTCACCACCAGTCACAAACACTCCCGTTTCCTTTTTTTGACGAACAATCGCCGCAGTCGGGACAACTAAAACATCCTTCAACTCACCCGCCTTAAACTCCACATTCACATTCATTCCCGATCGCAATAGTTTTTTAGCATCATCAAGAATTGAAGCTTTTACCTCAAAACTGGTAACATTTTGCTGGACAATTGACTGAGGTGAAATTTGATTAACTTTCCCAGTAAAAGTCTTTCCCGTATAAGCATCAGCTTGAATAGACGCATTTAAGCCGAGGCGGATTTGAGCAATATTACTTTCTGCCACATTCGCCACAACCTGATTTTTTGAAGCTAAAGACAAAATCGAAGAAGAAGTTGCCGATGTCACCGCACTACCTGCTGTTGTCGGTGTCACAAAAGCTCCTGGATCGGCATATTTGCGGGTGACAGTACCGCTGAAAGGAGCGCGAATTTTCGTATCATTAATCAACGCTTGGACTGTTTGGAGACTACCTTTAGCCGAGAGAACTTGAGCCCGGGCGATCGCAATTTCTTCCGGCCGAGCACCACCTTGAATTAGTGCCAAAGCTTGCTGTTTTTGCTCCACTGCGGCTTCGGAAGCGGCGATGTCTTCGGATCGCGCCCCCGATCGCACTCCTGCCAAAACTTGCCGTTTTTGCTCGACTGCTGCTGCGGAAGCCGCAATATCTTCCGGGCGAGCACCAGCTTGAATTAGCGCCAAAGCTTGCTGTTTTTGTTCAACTGCGGCCCGCGCAGCAGCGATGTCTTCCGGGCGCGAACCAGCTTGCAACAAAGCTACAGCTTGTTGAGCTTGTCTGACTTGAGTTTGAGCTCGATCGCGCGCGGTGCGAGAAGTATTCACAATTTGAAGAGAAATGGCCCCCGATGTGTAGAGTTCCTGATTTCTTTGAAAGTCTTCTTCTGCTTGTTTTTTGGCATATTCAGCATCCCTAAGTTTAGCTTGCGCTTGGGCAATATCTTCAGGGCGATTGCCCTTGAGCAATTTTTGAAGAGTTGCTTGTTGTTCTGCTAATTGGGCCTTTGCTGCTGCAATATCTTGACTGCGATTCCCATTGAGCAATTTTTGCAGGTTTGCTTGTTGTTCATTTACTTGGGCTTGGGCGGCGGCAATATCCTGAGTGCGATTACCGTTAAGTAATTTTTCCAAACTGGCTTGTTGTTCAGCTAATTGAGCCTTTGCTACTGCAATATCTTCGACTCGATTACCATTGAGTAATTTTTGCAAGTTGGCTTCGGCTGAGGCGAGTTGTCCGCGATTTTGAGTCAATTGTCCTTGCAGGTTGGAGTCATCCATTTGGGCGAGAATCTGCCCTGTTTTAACAGTGTCTCCTTCTTTAACCAGTAAAGTTTTGAGCACTCCTGAAGTTTTGGGGCTGACGTTAACACTCCTTTCGGGTACTATTGTGCCATTTGCGGAAATGGCGATCGGCAAATTCACTCTTTCTACAGCAACGGTTTTTTCCTTGCGTCTGCTTTCACGGCGCGATTTGACTGCGAGTTGGCTGTAAGCTGTGTAGCCGACTCCGGCGAGTAGGGAGGCAGCGAGGAGTCCGCTTAACCAGGGAGTCAGCCCTTTTTTAATCTGAAACTGCTTTAGGAAGTACATATAAATTTAGACCGATCGGGCGTCTGCTTCATTTTGACCGATCGGGAACCGAAAAGGTTCAATTTAAGTCTGGCTAATTTTTTTTGGTTGTGGTGTTGTGTCGGATTATTTTGGATAATAATGAAATCAGCTACGATCAATTGAGAATCTCGATCGATGAGGAACGCAGACATGAGCATTCAATTAGAGTTACCGCCGGAGTTAGAAAGTCAACTATCTACTGAAGCCTTACGACTAAACCTACCTTTATCTGAGTACATACTACGTGTTTTATCGATCAGAGAAGTTCTGAGTAACCCACCTAAAACTGGAGCAGAACTTGTTGCTTACTGGCAAAGTGAAGGAGTCATCAACTCACGACCTGATATTACCGATAGTCAATTATATGCTCGAAACCTGCGCCATCATTTCTATCCTGCTTGAGCAATAATTTTCCCTATATCTTGAGGCGTTGCACCTGTTGCCAGGATTGCGCGTATTAACAGTTCAATAGAAACCGAATCTTCGCCATTTTCAGCCTTGGCAATACGAGGTTGACTGGAGTTGATTTTATCGGCTAACTCTGCCTGTGTCATCAATTTTTGCCGACGTTCTTTGAGATTAAGACTGAGGGCTAACTTAATCTCAATTAAGGTCGATTCCTCTGGTGAAAGTTCTAAGAATTCCGAGGCAGATCCGATTTTCCAGCCTCGATCTTCTAGACGCTTCTTTTTCGCTTGATCCATAACATTAGTCCTCTATATCCGTGTCATATTATATCATATCTGATATAATTATGGCGAAGATCGTCATTCGAGGTAACAGTTGCTATGACTTACCCTAAGAAGAAAAAAGGTTTCCGCACCATCAATGTTGAAGGGCAAGAATTCCGTTGGCATTTCCGCCCTTCTTTTGACGACGACTACTTGACTTTGCAAGGGAGTGTTTCATCTGGCGAGCAGTTAATTGTTATCATGCGTTATCCGTGGTTGCCAATCAACGGTTTCCATTTAACCGATGGCGGTAATGTGTTCCATTTGCACAAAGCAGCCTGGATCGTCACTAGCAAATTTGCTCGGACAGCTATCTTGCATGGTATTGCTAACGGCTGGAAACCAAACGATCGCCGTCCACCCCTGTTCTGCGTTTATAGTGAAGGAACCTTTTCATCTATGACACCGCAACGCGAAACATCGGTTACATATTCCTAGAAAGAGTTATAAAGCCGTCACAAATAGGAGAAAATATGCTCGAACTCAGACCAACCTGTGAGCATTGCAACAAGGCGTTGCCACCAGACTCGCTTGATGCACGCATCTGTACCTATGAATGCACTTTTTGCGCTACCTGTGTGGAGAGCATTTTGGGTAAAAATATTTGTCCGAATTGTGGTGGTGGCTTTGTTCTGAGACCAATCAGGCCATCAAAAAACTGGAGAGACAACAACTATCTTAGCAACGATCCGGCGATCGCCAAAGTCAAATACAGGCCAGTGGATCTAGAGGCTTATGCAAAGCTTGTGGCGGTAATTGGCAGCTTAGGTCCGGAAAAGCGGTAAGGCATTTAATGATTTTACCTGCCAGCCATCAAAACCTGTTCAGCAGTCAGTTTTAAGTCTGGGAAAGTTAGAGAGACGATGGTCTGATTGCCCCGAATCTGTTGAATTTGATATTCCCCATTCACTAAAGTGCAGATAGAAAGGGTGGGTTTTTTAGGCTTTCCAATGTGTTGAGTACCACCTAATCCTGCGTAGTCCGCAATCCAATATTCAGGAATACCTAAAACTGCGTAGTCTTCGACTTTACGAGAATAGTCATTTTGCCAGTTACTACTAACAACTTCCGCCACAAATTTAATCGAACTGCCCAGTGTTAGAATCGACTCACCAGACCAAAGCAGTTCTTTAGTAAGTTCATCGCGATCGACAACTGCAACATCAGGTCGAAATGCTGTCATACCAATATTTGAAGGGCGCAATAGTCCCCGCTGAAGGACAAACCAAGGTAAGCCTGTTCCGTCGATCTGGACACATATTTTTGTGGTAATGAAGGCTGCAACCTCCTCATGGGGGCCTGTGGGTTCCAAGTCGAATACCTCTCCATCGATCAGCTCATAGCGATTATCGCCACCATAACGGGCGATAAACTCGTCAAAGCTGAGTGGTTTCTGTTGTATTGGTTGGTCGATCGCAATGGTCATAGCTCAACTTAGCCCAATCAATTCCTTTAGTCTATCAGATGGACAAACTGGTTAGATCGATCGAACTTTTCACAAGTTCGATCGCCCATTTCCTCCTTAACAAACAGCAGCCACGCCCAACTCTGTAATCGCCGCCTCCGGGCCCACCAAAGAAATATACGGTTCGACGAAGTATTTGTGAGCAGCTTCCCTAGCTTCAGCAGCAGTAACTGCCGCAATTTCTGCTTGAAACTGCTCGTCAAATTTAATTCCCAATTCCAGGATTTCGTACCAACCTAAAACTTGGGCAATTTGCGAATTGGTTTGTTTTCCTAAAGCATATTGACCGAGCATTTTATTCTTGCAAGCTTGCAATTCTTCTTCGCTTAGTTGGGTGTTGGCGAGTCGATCGACTTCTGTACGCAATCCTTCAAAAGCAGTCACCGTATTTTCGGGTGCTGTACCCATGTACGCTACAAACTGAGCCGTGTCCAGGCGCGTCGCGTAGAGTGCCGAAACATCGTAAGCTAAGCCCCGCTTTTCCCGCAATTCCACAAACAACCGACTCGACAAACCGTTACCCAAATAGGTATTCAGTAACTTAATCGCTGCATAGTCGGGATTTTTGACCGAGGGCGCGAGGTAGCCCAGCATAATCACTGATTGCTGGGTATCTTGCGCCTTAGCCACGGATTGCGGGGAGGCTTTGAGGGGGGGAACGGTTAAAGTTGGGAGGGGTGTTAAAGGCGCTTTCCAGTCACCAAATGTACGATCGATCAGGGCGATCGCATCTTCGGTAGATATTCTGCCGGCTATCGAAATAACCACATTATCGGGACGGAAATAGGTTTTGTGGAACTGTTCGAGCTCGTTTCTGGTGAGCTTTGACATCGTAGCTTCCGTGCCCAAGGTGGAGAAAGCATAGGGATGTTCCTGATACATGGCGTGTCGCAATTGCTCGAAGGCGATCGCAAATGGTTGTTCTTGTTGCGATCGAATTGCCGATATCGCAATGCGGCGTTCGAGTTCGACTTCAGCTTCCGGGAAAGTGGGCGATCGCATCAATTCCGCAGCCAACTCCAAAATGTCCTGAAAATCGGCAACAACCGTCTTCAAACTCACTAAAAAATAGTCTGTAGTCGAGTCGGTACTCAATCTCGCTCCTACCGATTCTACACGTTCGGCAATTTCTAGCGAAGACAGGCGATCGGTTCCCTTAGTCATTACCGCCGACAGCAAGTGACACAATCCTGCTTGTTCCGGCTGTACGCAGCGGCTACCGGCGCGCAGGAATATCCTAGCTGCAATAATATCTGCTGCTGGATTTTCTGATGCTAAGACAACCATACCGTTGTCTAAAACCGTGCGCTGAATTTCATTTTTCATCATTAATTTAGTTAGTAATTGGGAATCGGTAATGGGGAATCGGTAATGGGTAATTGGTAATGGGTAATTGGTAATTACCAGAAATAATTGGTTGAAAGCCGGAACCTTGATTGGGAGAAATTAAAATCAGACTATTCATTACTCCAATCTTCTTCCTTCGTCAAGTGCTGTCAACTGTCAAATCGATCGCCATTTTGCTATTTTCCATTTGCATTTTGTATGCTGTCAGACCGAGCAGAGCTTGATGCACGATCATACTAAATGTAACAAAATCTATCCGTAGGGTGCGGGCCAAACAGAGAAAACACCGGACAAACCAAGATTTATCCGGTATCAAAGATATTCATATTCTGTCCCTTTACCATCAGACTGGTTTGATCGCCACAGCCGCGTAGCGTTGGGGTGAGAGATATTGTTGAGCTAGGCGCTGGAGGTCTGATGGCTTAAATGACTGAATCCTGGTAGGATAGCTGAGCGCTAATTCGGCAGTGGCGATCGTACTGTAATATCCGTAAAGACCAGCTAACTGTCCCGGCGTTTCGAGGGAGAAAGCAAAGTCGTTGCACAGCAAACGCTTGCAGCGCATCAGTTCTGCCTCCGAAACCAGCTCAGATTGCAATTCCCAAAGCCGATCGCAAATTCGAGATTCCACCTCTTCTAGATCCTCGGCTTCCAAGACAGCACTAATCGTAAACAAACTCGATTCCCGTTGTAGCGAGAAAGAGCTTTCGATCGCGTGTACCAATTGTAATTCTTCCCGCAGTTCCCGGACTAAACGCGAACTCCGCCCATCTGCGAGCAACACAGAGATCAAATCCAAGCCGCAAGCACTTTGCAAGTGATCGACTCCCGGCCCAGTCCACGCCATCATCAGTCGCGCTTGTTCCAATCGAGGAAGACAGAGTTCCTGACGGCGAATTTCTACTAACGGCGGTTCGGCTTCGGCGACAAATTTAGGACAATCCCACCTGTCAGAAAACCGATCGAATGCTTTCCCTGTGATATCTCTGGCTTCTTCTTCCTCAATTCCCCCGACTATCACCACAGTCATATTTTCCGGCTGATAGTGCGATCGATGAAAACAGCGCATTTCGTGGGGAGTTCGCGACATCAGCAACTCTTCCGTACCGAGTACCGATCGCCTGTAGGGATGTCGCTGGTAGACTGTTTCCATCATTGCTTGGAAACCCAGCCAATCGGGATCGTCTTGAGATTGTCGGATTTCTTCGAGCACCACATCTCGTTCGCGATCGAATTCCGCATCGGGAATCCCAGCACGCAACAGCAATTCTGCCAGTGGCTGCGCCGTTTCTGCTAAATAATCTGCCCCAGCGTTGACATAAAAATGGGCGTAGTCGTGACTTGTAGCTGCGTTGGCGACACCGCCGCGATTTTCGATTACTTGGTCAAATTCTCCAGGGGCGATCGCATCCGTCCCTTTAAATATCATGTGTTCTAGAAAATGAGCCATTCCCGACCAAGAATCCGGCTCCTTCGTAGCGCCAGCCCTCACCCACACGTCTAGCGCAACCACCGGTGTGGCCGAAATCCGCTGGTGAATGACCGTTAACCCATTGTGCAGCTTCCAGACCTTGGCTGGGAACTCTAAAGCAGTGAGCAGTTGAGACAAGCTAGTTATTCTTAAACTTCAGTTAACTTCGGCTTCAACTATAGTAGCGCTTTACTGATGTGCGATCGGGATTAATTGATACAAAAGTCAGTTGTCAGTTGTCAGTGGGCTGTTGTCTGTGGGTTGTGGTCATTCAGGAAGTAATTTTTGCTTTTTTTAAAACGACCTTAGCCTTAATTACTTACCATTTCTTGGTTTAAAAGTCAATAGGTTGCGCGGGATATTAATGAATCAGTCGGGAGAAAGAGGGAGTAATCAGAATATTTCCATAAATTAAAAGATGTAAGAACACTAAAGACATCGAGAGGAGAAACGACAGATGGTAGCTACCCTTGAAGATACCAAGCGCCAAGCGATCGCGATGAAATTAGCAGACATGAAAGCACTGCAAAACCTGCTGATCGCCAACGAGCAATTGTTCATCAATTCCTGCAACGACTCCGAACTGTGCGATCGCTTCCGGGATATGCTGGAGGACGATCGCAAAAACATGGGCGTATTGGAAACCACGATCGTCCAATACGGGATTCAATCCGAACCCAAAGAAACCACCACAAAAATGATCGAAGAAATTCAGAAACTCATGGAAGGTTCTGAACTCACAATGTTTGAAAAAGTCGGTCAGCACGAACTGCTCAAACACAAACAAACAATGGCCGGCTTGTTAATTCACAAAGCCGCTCAAGTAGTTGGCGCCGACATCGAAGCCGCCATTACTCCCCTCAACACAGTTAACTTTGAAAACCGCGCCCACCAAGAACAACTCAAAGGAGTTCTCGAAATTTTAGGAGTGCGCGAACTCACCGGAAAAGACCCCGATCAAGGCGTTTGGGCCCGCGTCCAAGACGCAATGGCTGCGATGACCGGCATCATCGGCGGTGCAGTTACCCGCACCAAAGAGGAGATGAACATCACCGAAATCATCTCCATGGATCACCGCAAAGTCGATACCATATTCATGGAAATCGAAAAAACCGACAATCCTCAAAAACTGCAAGAATTCTTCGGTCAACTTTACAAAGACTTAAGCGTTCATGCAGAAGCCGAAGAACAAATTGTCTATCCCGCAGTTCGCAGCTACTACAGCGATACCCAAGAACTGTACGACGAGCAAGCAGCAATGAAGCAAATGCTCGCCCAAATCAAGGCTCTCAACCCCAGTTCTTCTGATTTCAAAGCTCAAATCCAACAGCTAAAAAAAGCGGTTCAGGATCACGTTAAGGAAGAAGAAAACGATATGTTCCCTCAAATTCGCCGCAACCTGAGCGAAGCACAAATGGAACAAATGGCTACTCAATTCAAAGAAGCCAAGAGTACAATTCAGCAAGAAATGGCTGGCATTAGCTAATTGAGCAGCGAGCTAATTTCAATTCTAGCTAAAGCTAGAAAACAGCTCAACTGCAACCTATCAATCCCGCCACCAAGATGGCGGGATTACTATTTTAAAAAGCAGGAAAAAAGAAATATGAGGACTAAAGTCCTCAGTACAAACTTAAAAACAAGGTTTGTAGTAAGGAATTTAGTCCTTCTTAAAAACAAGGTTTGTAGTAAGGAATTTAGTCCTTCCTAACCATTAACTACAGATCCGCCGTTGGGATGCAAAATTTTACCTGTGATATAAATAAAGGTTTTGTGGCGGCGGGGAATCGTTCTTTTTGCCGATCGCAGTCTACTATAGCAATCCTAAATCATTTGTGTAATTCTTGTAGGGGCAATCCGACCCCTACTCCCCGTGGTTGCCCAATCTCAGAGGGCGGGCACTCTTGGCACCGCCCCTACATATCTGTATTAATCATTTAGGATTGCTATACTAAAGACAGTTTGTGCGATCGGCAAAAAAGTAAACTGCACCCCAAAACAATGTTTGACGTGCAGTTTAAACTAGCTAATTACTAATAGTTGAGTTTCAAACTAGAAACCCAACTTCAGATTAGAACACTTGGATTGGAGCAGGAGCAGCCAACAGCCAATCCTCAGACTTATCTTGTGTAGTTGCAAAAGTCAGCGAACTCGCTGTTTTCAAGGCCTCAAGATCGTCAAAGTTGGTAACAACTCCACTCGATGCGACGAATTCAGCGATACTGCTGGCTGTCACTGTAGCATCGGCACTGCCACCGTTAGTCAAAGGATCGTTGCTAACTGTAGCATCCATATCCGTACCGCCGGTCACTAGATCCAAGCTAGAAGCAGTTCTTGCTGGAGTCGCTACTGGCGCCGAAGGCGTAGTATTGGGTCCCGGCACGTTAAAGGTAACAGGATTAGGCCCTGTCCGGATCGGGAACGGGTTGGGCACGTTCGGATCGTCGAAAACTTCCAAAACCGAGTAAGTAGCCGGGAACAAATTCGGGAATAGAGCAATCCCTTGTGCGTTCGTTCTCACCAAAGGCTCAGTGGCGGCATCGTAACGATTGTTCCGGTTCAAATCCAAAGTAAATGGAACATTAGCCAGACGAGGTTCGGTTCCGTCTTGTACGCCGTTGCGGTTGTCGTCTCGGAATTTGGGAACTAACAAATCATAGCGGCGAGAGTTACCAATCAAAGCGCAAGTAAAGGTTTGATTGGGGCCCAAAACGATATTGAGCGGTTGAGTCGTCTGGAAGAAACCAGGAGGAGGTACTTCTCGCAGGTTGTAAGTACCGGGACGCAAATTTCTGAAAGCAAAAGTACCAAACTGATCGCTAGTGGTAGTTGCTTCCCCTGCATCCAGGGCGCCGTTGTTATTGGTATCGAGAAAAACAGTAACGCCGCTAATCGCCGGTTCGTTTCCGTCTCGATAGCCATTCAAGTTAAAGTCCTCGAATTTGCAACCAGTGATGTTGCTATTCGGTGTATTGGCAAAAGTAACGTTAGCGTCCTGAGTGCCTAGAGTTACCGGAACACCAGCAGTTGTCGAAGCCGAGAAACCAGCCGGTACGACTTCCCGCACCGTGTAATTGCCCAGTTGCAAGTTGGTAAATGCTCCTCTTCCTTGAGCATTCGTCTGTATTTGTTGTTCTCCGGCCTCAGGAGTGCCATTATTGTTGGTGTCTAGGAAGACAGTGACACCGCTAATTGGTGCTTCACCCTGAATAGGCTCGAAGCGACCGTTTCCGTTCAGGTCATTGTATTTGAATACAGTGATGTTAGGTAGAGTGTTTCCCACACCAGAATTACTTCCATTCCCAGTATTAGCTCCCACAGGAGTAAAGATAACTGCTGGTGAGGGGTTAGTCGCTGGGAAAGGTAAAGGGGTGTTGGCAAAAATCGGCCGCTCGCCTGTGGCCGCGATCGATCTTTCCCCAGCCTGTTGAACGCCGTCGCGGTTGGTATCTACGAATTTAGGGTCGTTTGGTTTCAGTGTATAGGTTGAATCTGTTACCAAGATCGGTTGCTCTCTGCTGATCGTACCCTGGAACCGTGCTTGCGGGCCTGGTGCCGAAACCAGAGCGGGGTTAGGAGTAGTTGCCACTGGAGCATTGAGGTTGCCTGGGGCGCCACCACCGGGCAGTGTCGCTGGAAAAATTTCCAAGACAGAGTAATTGGCAGCTCTCAAATCCCTGAAGGTAGCAACTCCGTTTACATCGGTGATAGCGATGGGTTCTGAGGCTTGATCCCAGCGACCGTTCCCGTTCAAATCTAAAATGAAGGGTACGTTAGCAATGGGGGGTTCAAAAACTCCATTGACCACATTTCGCGTGCCACTGCGGTCATTGTCCCGAAATTTGTTAATTTCAATTTGATAGAGGGGAGTGTCGCCAACTTGAGCGCAGGCAAAGGTTTGACCGGGGGCTACCGTTACGTCGAGTACAGGGATGTTGTTGGGTGGGGTGCTTTGGGGGAAATCTCTTTCTAGGGGTTCTCCGTTGATACCGTTGACTCGTTCTTCCCGAACTCTGTATGTTCCAGGTGTTACATTAAACGACCACGAACCATTTTTGTCTGATAATGTGTTAAGTTCCCCTGCATCTAATCGGCCGTTGGGGACGCTGCCGTTGCTGCCATCAAGATATATCCTGACATTTTTAATCCCCGGTTCATTCCCGTCTCGAAAGCCGTCGGCATCTATGTCTAAGTATTTGCATCCAACAATCCGGCTGCCCACAAGCTGGGTGTTGCCAAAGAAAACGTTGGTGTTTGTGTTTCCAACAGTAACAGCGAGGGGATTCGGAGTCGTGGTACGGAAACCAGCCGGTACTGTTGTTTCTGTGACTACGTAGTTGCCGGGAACCAGATTTATGAACGAGAACCCTCCGTTAGCGTCTGTAAGGACGGAGATATCGCCTGTATCTAATCGGCCGTTGCTGCCGATCGCAGGTTCGAGGAGAATGGGAATGTTTGCCAGACCTGGTTCATTTGCCTGTCTGATCCCATCCGCGTTCAAGTCATTGAACTTGATACCTAAAATTGCCGGGCCTGTATTCCCAACCTGTAATTGCTGGGCAATCCGCTCTTCGCTAGTTAAATTTGCCATGATTTCTCTCCTTCACACCTAAATCCACGTAAATTACAGACTACTGTATGGGTTTGTCAATAGCTGAGTAGTTTTTGCTAGTCGCTGACAATTGCCACTCGATTTTACATACGTCTGTGCTTGAGGTAATGTTCCCCATCTCACACAACAATGCCTCAAGCTTTGTCGCTGGCCAGTATATCAGGTTTTGAAGAGCCCTGGCAATTTGAGGGCAACATCTTTAAGATTTGCACGCCTTCTCTCTCCGTACATACTTGCTGGTTTGAGCTCTAAAAAGGCCTTGATTGAGTGCTCCAGCCGATCGCAAGTCGGGCGGCATCGTTCAGGTTTGTCATGGTTTGCTGTAAACAGACGATCGCAGGCTCTGGGATTGCCTCTTCACAACAAGCTCTTCACAACAAGCTTTAGACCGATCGAGCTACCGGACTGGATATGATTTGCTTTCCCTGAAAATATGCCGATCGGGGTTAGGGGAACTGTCTGATAGTTTCTGACTTACGCTCAATGCTACAGATACATTTAACCCGGCAAATCCAGGACTAAGCCTGATACTACCGTGTATGGCAAGACAGAAAAAGCTGCAAGCTCTCCTGTCAAGGAGGTATCTCTCAAAGCTTTCAACAAGATATTGAAAGCGCCATTTGAATTTATGTCCACACTTTGAACGGGTTTTTGATATGTATTCTTCCGTTATGCCTACTACAAAACTGCCATATTTAACAGCTTGATGCTTCAACATTTCCTGGAAACGATAATGACTCAAAGTGACCATGCTCTTAGCTGTTTTAGTCGCTAAAGCATTTTTTTTCTCAATCTACACTACCAGCTTTTACCTAATTATTCAAGAAGTTTCTAGAAAATCATTTACTTTGTATCAACAGCCTCTGAAATATTTCACCCAATATACAACAAGCCAGCTTCGGGGTTCCCGGAACTTACGCTTGAGTCTTGGACGCTGCCAAGAATAGGGTATCACGCGATCGCCCTTTAATCTGTTCCTGATTTTTATTTGCAGTTTGGCATTCCGGGCGATCGAGCTTTATTCAAAACTAAATCACCTACCCGAACGAGTTTCCAGATCCCAATTAATTAATTCATTGGTCTTGACAAATCCGGCGATTTGTGGACTAGGCTCCCAAATGACATTTTGTTGCCCAAAGTTAGGAATATTGCCTACATTCGCGGCAGGTCGATCGAGCAAAAGATCGCTAATTTGATAACTATCGCGACCCGCGATCGCCAGCGAGGTATCCGCCCCCATATTGCCTACAGGTTCGCCCCCATAGCTAGCATCCGTCAGCGGGTCGCCTTTCAAGGATTTAGCCGATGGCTTACGCCCCGCTACGCTACGACTTTCAGGATCTCCAGTCAGCAAATCGATGCTGCTAGCCCGAACATCTGCCGAGACAACCACCAGCGCAGGCGGAGTTGTTTGAATGAAACCGGGCGGCGGAACTTCCCTAATGATGTAACTACCTACCGGAACATTGCGGAAACTGTAATTGCCCTGACTGTCGCTAAAGTTACTGGCTTCGCCCGGATCTAAACGGCTGTTGTTATTGAGGTCAATGTAAATTTGGGTATTGGCGATCGGCGGTTCCCCGGGGTCTAGGCGGCCGTTGGCATTAAAATCGTTAAATTTCACACCGCTAATCGTACCAGTCACCAACACGTTGCCAAAGCTGAGATTGGTGGCATTTGTGCCGTTACCCACGGCGATCGGAGTCGGATTTGGCGTAGTTTGTCGGAAACCGGGCTGCGGGACTTCCCTCACCGAATAAATGCCTTGGGGCAAGTTGATAAAAGAGAAATTACCTTGGGGGTTTGTTAAAGTCGAAGGTTCGTTGGGATCTCGGACATTGTTGTTGTTGGTGTCGAGGTAAATCGGCCAGTTGGCAACTCTCGGTTCAGTCGGTTCGTTGACACCGTTAGCGTTGAGGTCGTTGAACTTAAAGCCGCTGATGCTGCCGGTGGGGAAATTGTTGCCGAAATTGACCCCGACAGCGTTGGTATTGCCCGTAATGTCGATCGACCCTGGATTTGGCGTAGTCTGTATCCATCCCGGTTGCTGAACTTCCCTCACCAAATACCGGCCCGGGGAAACATTGGCAAAAGTGTAGTTGCCTTGGGGGTTTGTGATGGTATTGGGTTCCCCCGGATCTAACCTGTTGTTGGCGTTGAGGTCGAGGTAAATTTGCCAGTTAACCAGAGGCGGATCTGTCGCGTCTCGGACACTGTTGGCATTGAGGTCATTGTATTTGAGACCGCTGATGCTGCCGACAAAAAACACATTGCCAAAGTTAATATCTGTGGTGGTCACATTGGAAGTAACGTTAACCGGGCCCGGGTCGGGGGTAGTTTGGCGAAAACCCGGTTGCTGGACTTCTCTCACCAAATATGTATTTGCAGGAATATTGACAAAAGCGTAATTCCCTTGAAGGTTTGTAATAGTAGAAGGTTCGCCACCGTCTAGCCGATTGTTGCGGTTGAGGTCGAGGTAAATCTGCCAGTTAGCTAGGGGCGGTTCCCCCGGATCGAGGCGAGCATTGCTGTTGATGTCGTTGAATTTTGTACCTGCGATCGTCCCAGCGTTGAAATTATTGCCAAAATTAATATTGCTAGCATTTGTCCCGCTGGTTATTGTTATGGGTGCGGGATTCGGGGTAGTTTGGCGAAAGTTCGGCTGCTGGACTTCCCTAACTTGATAAGTTCCCGGTGGCAGGTTGGCAAAGATGTAGTTGCCTTGGGCGTTGGTGAGGGTCGAAGGTTCACCGCCGTCGATCCGGTTGTTGTTGTTGAGGTCGAGGTAGATTTGCCAGTTGGGAATTGGCACATCACTGCCGTCGGGCCGCCCGTTGGCGTTGAAGTCGTTGTATTTGTTGCCGCTGATGCTGCCGACTTGGAAGTTGCCGATGTTGACATTGCCGATGTCTATTTGGCTAGCGGTTCTGGTGGGGTTGCTGGATTCGGTCATGGTGTTGGTGGGGCCCAATGAACGCGGTTTAATCTTTGCTCTACGGCAATCTAGCAGTTTTTTTGCCAATTGCAGCTATTTTAGGGGATTAATTTTTTTATCAAAGGGAAGGACTGGGAATCAAAAATGCCCTCTGGGCCCAGAGGGCCCGATGCCCGATGCCCGATGCCCGATGCCCCATGCCCCATGCCCGATGCCCCATGCCCCATGCCCCATCCCTCCGCTTCGCTCCGCCCAATTTTTGCCAGATTTGATGTACGATCGCTACCAAGTTTTGTATCGGTCGAATTTCCCATGTCCCAAAACCTGACAGCAAGCTGGAATAAAGCCCGCGAAGTTCCGAGTTTACTCCTCGGCTGGAGTTTGTGCGGTTTATTGGCACTGGGCGCGATCGCCTCTACTCCTGCTAATGCACAGCTACCAACATCTGAACCAGGCAATAATAACAGCCCGATCGCCCAAACAGGTGCGATCGTCCGCCCCGCGCTCAAAATCGGCAGTCGCGGCTCAGATGTTACCGAACTCCAAGCTGCTCTTAAATTATTGGGATTTTATAACGGCGAGGTAGACGGGATTTTCTCGCAAAGCACCGCTAAAGCTGTGTCTCAGTTTCAGGAAGCAGCAGGCATCGCCCCAGACGGCATAGTCGGTAAAGATACTTGGAACCGGCTGTTTCCAGCGACTCCAGAGGCTAGCGTTGAAAAGCCGATCGCCAACGCTCCTGCAACCCCCGAAAACTCGGAGATTAGCCCTCAACCGCAGCCCACCAATTTTCCTGTTTTGAGAAGACGAATGCGGGGGCCGGCAGTCAGAGAGTTGCAAGAGCGACTGAGGGCCAAGGGATTTTTGCGCGCGAGTGCTGACGGCGTGTTCGGGCGCGAAACTGAAGTTGCTGTCAAGGTTGCTCAACGAAAATATCAACTACCAGCAGACGGCATTGTCGGCCGCGCTACTTGGGAAGCCCTGCTGCGTTGAGAGCAAACAAATCTTGCCGGATATGCACATTGGGAGATCTGGCGATCGTACAAATTGTTAATAATTGCTTTGGGAATTATTTCGGCGCATCAAAAACTGTCAACTTTAGTAAACAAAGTATTCTTAGGCGGGGAGTTGGTGTTAGTTTAAATACATGAGGGGCAGAAACCAAGCAGCACAAAAAACTTGGATAAAAAATTTGAATTAGAGAGTTTGTCCCGCTCGGCTCTAGTTCGCAGGCAACGCCTGAATCGTGTAGTTTATTAGCAGATAAAAGAAAGGTTGATATTGCGCTCGGAATTTGTGAAATAGCTTGAGGCGATTTGAGAAATCGACAGTTATCAAGTTAAAATTGCGATCGCACAATCAAACACAGAAGTCTGAATAGGCTCCGCTAATAGCTAGCTCGATCGCAGAGCAGTTGCCAAAAAGTCCACCTTAGTAGTAGTTGTTTGCTGAATTTCAGCAGAGCTAAAAACCCACTTGAATCAATTTAACTCACAAATGTTTTAGGGTCTGGCATCCGATATGCTAGGCCCTAAAATAGTTGACAGTTGACAGTTGACAGTTGACAGTTGGTAGTGGACAGTTGACAAACTAATAGACCTCTTGCAAAAGTTCTTTTAATAAAATTTTGGAACGGGCAAGATGCCCGTTTCACAAGAAAAAACATTTTTTTTGGAACGGGCATCTTGCCCGTCCTAGTTATTTTTGGAAGATATCAACTGACAACTGACAACTGTCAACTGTCAACTGTCATTTGATATCTTCGATCCGAGCATTCAAGCCATTAGCGGTGAGAATTTGTAGCAATTCTTCAGCTTTTTCGCGTTCTTGAAAAACACCAGCTTGAATCACCGATCGCCCGTTGGTAAAAGTCCGAAAAGCATCGGGAACCAAAGATAGCATTTTTTGTCGATCGCCCGAACTCTCGGCATCCACCACAACTCGATACCGGAAACCTAAAGCAGAAGCTCGATCGACTGACGGCGAATTTTCGGAATCGGGCAGAGAATTCCCCCCTAAACCAGCGGGTACGTAGCCACCCCTTCCTAGAGGAATGTTGCGGCCCGGAACCGGCAATTTACCCTCGGAAGTAATCGCACTCGAACTATCAAAATTGGGCGGAATCATTGGTTGTTGTACCGAACTTTCTCGAACGGATCTAGCATCTGGATCGGGTACAGGAATTGCGATCGCCCCTGTTCCTTCAGCAGCAGCATCGGCGTTTCTCGGAGGAAGCAGAGGCCGCAACTGAGTGCTGGCGGGTGCCGGTCGCCTGGAAACTGGCGCTGGTGGCGCAATTGGCGCTCTTTCAACCCTGGGAGTTAATCGCCCGGGAGTGTAAGCAGGGAGAGAAGTTTCTGGGCCGCCGATACTCGAAGGTCGATCGACCCTTAGCTGCAAAGCAGTTCCCGCAATGGGTGGAGGCGGGCTAAAAGTTCCCGCCACATCAACCGATCCCGTTGTCCGATTGCTCAACAATTGATTGCCGTAAGCGGGGATTACTTGACCTTTCGCCGCATTGTTTATATCGTACTGGCCGTTATTGCGAATCACATTCCCCCCCGGTTCCGCCGAAGTTCCCAAATCTGGCAGAGCTCTGGATATCGCCACAATTCCATCTCGGCGATTGCTTTCGATATAATTGTTGCGAAGTATCGGTCTGGCATCAGCTTGCACCACCACGCCGTCTTTATTCCGAGTAATTTTGTTGCCGATTAACAAAGGCGAAGCGTTCTGGGCGACATTCACCCCAAATCCGGTGTCTTCAAACACATTATCTCGAACTTCCGGGCGAGACTCCCCAAAAATCGTAATCCCGTTAGCTCCATTTTTCGAGAAAAAATTCCCGCCAATCGTCGGCCTTCCAGTACCAACTACCGAAATGCCGTCGTGAGTGCTACCTGAAAAAGTATTGTTAACAACCGTCGGAGAACTCGATTCGATCCACAAAGCGTAACCGCGATAGTTGGTATTTGTTACCGTCACCCCGCTGAGTCCTGCCCCGTCTGCGCCTAAAATCGCGATATTTTGACCAGCCGAAGTCGGACTGATAAACTCTCCTCCGCCTTTGATGACAATATTTTGGCCGCGAGTGTTGGGATTTCCTTGAACAGTCACGCTGGGCCTGAGCATTAATGGAAATTTTTCGCCGCTTTGAGCGCTGTAAGTACCGGGCGCTAGTAAAATCGCGGTTTTCGGCGGGGCGACGCTGAGGGCGTAGGTGAGGGTTTTGAACGGCGCTCCATCGCTGCCATTACCTGCTGTGTCGCTGCCACCGCTGGAACTCACGTAGAGTATGTTAATGTCGCTGTCTGGCGCTTGGGAAAGTAGCTGCACGGAGCCAGTCTCGACAGCGATCGCCGAGGATTGAGGGTGGCAAAAAGCCGTGCTGGCAAAGACGAGGAGCAGGCAAGAACTTAAACTCTTGCTTGGCAATCGACTTTTTTTGCACTTGCTCTGTTTGGAATTTAGGATCATAAAAAAACACAATTTATCTTTGAGCCAAATTTCGCATCCCGTGTTTCGTGTCGGGTTTGCGCGATCGCAGTTTAATGTCACCCACCTGCTGGGGTTTTCTGCTGTTAATCTTTTGTTTTGTCCTGCTAACCTAACGGCTTTCCTCCGAAGTGTGGTATGCAGCTTCACGATTCCACTCTGATCAAGTTTGCTCTATTATGCTTTGTTTTCTTGAAATGCCATAAAACTTAAAAATTTGTCAAATTTAGATCGGTTGATGGCAGAATTAGGTCGATCGCCTTCACCACAATCTTGAGGGCATGGGAGAATGTAGCAGTTTGACCGCTAGCACTTAGTTTAATCAAGGTGGTTCTGATTGACATCCTCCCCGCCTTCTTAACGGCGAGGATTCCTAAGCATCACTACTTAGGTTTCTGCTTCTTCCCTTTGAGGGGTTTCGCACCAGCCTTAACAGATTTACTCTGTTCGGGTCTGACGGTCGCTCCACAGACTGATACGGCAAGTCCTGCCGCCAAAATGTTTTTTGCCGCATTGATATCTCGATCGTGGTGCGTTTTACACTGAGGGCAATCCCACTCCCTGATATTCAACGGCAGATTTTCAACGATGTGACCGCAATTGCCACACCGTTTTGAACTCGGAAACCATCTGTCAATCTTGATTAAAGTACGACCGTACCAATCGCACTTGTATTCAAGTTGCCTGACCAATTCACCCCAACTTGCATCGCTTATAGCTAGGGCTAGTTTCCGGTTCTTGACCATATTCTTCACAGCTAAATTCTCGACGGCGATGGTTTGGTTCTCGCGCACCAACCGCGTTGTTAACTTGTGAAGGTTATCTTTTCTTGCATCGGCGATTTCTTGATGCACTCTCGCTACTTTAATCCGTGCTTTGTCTCGGTTGTTTGACCCTTTGAGCTTTCGGTTTAAAGCTTTATGCGCTCTTCTCAACTTGCGATATTTTACCTTGAATCCTTTGGGATTGGCAATCTTTTCGCCCGTACTAAGAGCAAGTAAACTTGTAATGCCCAAGTCAATACCAACTTGATTGCCTGAAGGAGGTAACGCCTCAATCTCAACATCCACCAATAGAGAAACCGACCACCTGCCAGACGGGGAAAGCTTTACGGTGATAGTTGATGGTGTCGCACTCGTCGGCAATGTTCGGCTCCAGCGAATAGGCAATGCTTGCGCGCATTTTGCTAAATAGACTTGTCCATTCTTGAACTTAAATGCCGACTTGGTGAACTCTGCACTACCACCGTTTCGTTTTTTTTTAAGTTAGGATACTTTGCCCGCCCATCAAAAAAGTTAGTGTAAGCAGTTTGTAAGTGACGCAAACACTGCTGTAACGGTACGCAACTAACTTCGTTGAGAAAATCTAGTTCTTCAGTTTTCTTCCATTCTGTTAGCATACTAGAAGTCTCAGCATACCCTACTCGTTTTTGGTCTTTGTACCATGCCTCGGTTCTTACAGCCAAGGCACGGTTATATACTAAACGAGCGCAACCCATTGTCCGTCGCAACAAACTTTCTTGTTCCGGCGTTGGGTAGAATGGATAGCTGAAGGCTTTTAGTGTCATATTTACAGTCTAGCATTTCGATTGTGATATTACGCTAGACTCAATGTAAAATCTTTGTAAAGCCGTCGTAGAACGACGGGGTTTCTACCAATTTTTCTGAATGACCGAGAAACAAAACAGAACTTTACCGGCACAGCCAGCCCTCTGCCGGATTTTAGATGCAAATCTAGATCGATCGCGCGAAGGGTTGAGAATTATTGAAGAATGGTGCAGGTTTGGTCTCAACAGCGCCGATTTAGCTGGCGAGTGCAAGCAACTGCGCCAGGAATTGGCTTTTTGGCACACCCCAGAATTACGCAGCGCTAGGGATACGCCGGCAGATCCGGGTACGGAGTTGACTCACCCGCAGGAAGAACAGCGTGGCAGCATTCAGCAGCTACTGGCGGCGAATTTTTGTCGGGTGGAGGAAGCTTTGCGGGTACTGGAAGAGTACGGTAAAGTTTACGATCCGAATATGGGCAAGGCTTTTAAGCAGATGCGCTATCGAGTGTATACTCTCGAAAGCGATTTGCTGGCTTACCGGCGCTACCAGCAGTTACTTCGATCGCAGTTATACCTTGTAACCTCCCCCAAATACAACTTTTTAACAATCGTGGAAGCTGCTTTGCAAGGCGGAGTGACGTTGGTGCAGTACCGCGACAAAGCCTCAGACGACGGGGTAAAGCTGGCGAATGTGCGGCAGCTTTGCGAACTTTGTCACCGCTACGATGCTTTGTTGATTGTGAACGATCGCGTGGATTTGGCGATCGCCGCGGATGCTGACGGCGTACACTTAGGACAGCAAGATTTGTCTGTAGCGGAAGCGCGCAAGTTGCTCGGCCCGGGACGGATCATCGGTAGTTCCACGACGAATAGCGAAGAAATGCAGCGAGCGATTGATGCGGGAGCAGATTATATTGGAGTTGGGCCAGTTTACGAAACTCCAACGAAGGCAAACAAGCCGGCGACGGGTTTGGACTACGTGCGGTATGCTGCTAGTAAGTCGCCTGTTCCTTGGTTTGCGATCGGCGGAATAGACATCAACAACCTCGATGAAGTATTGAATGCCGGAGCTCAAAGAGTTGCCACAGTGCGATCGATTATGGATGCAGAACAGCCTACTTTAGTCACGCAATTTTTCATCTCGCAGTTGATTCGGATGCAGAATTTGAAAGCTCAGAAAGCTTTGCAGGCGACAACCTAGGTTGATTGGCGATTTATCGGGCGGGTTTCGTGCACGAATTCTGTGGATAAAATATAATTTTTGTACAAAACCCGCCCTGAAACTGATAATATTTGAGTGATGACAAATCAAATTGCGCTGCAAGTTAACGGAGAAAATCGCAATTGTGCGATCGACACACCGTTACCAAAATTACTAGAACAATTAGGATTAAACCCGCGCTTAGTAGCTGTGGAGTACAACGGCGAAATCCTGCACAAACAATTTTGGGAAACCACAAAAATACAACAGGGCGACATCCTAGAAGTTGTGACAATCGTCGGAGGAGGCTAACAGGTACGTAGTTGGGCTTCAGCCCTCTTCCAGGTACGTAGTTGGGCTTCAGCCCTCTTCCAGGTACGTAGTTGGGCTTCAGCCCTCTTCCAGGTACGTAGTTGGGCTTCAGCCCTCTTCCAGGTACGTTGTTGGGCTTCAGCCCTCTTTCGACTTGTAAAAAAAAGCAAATTACTAGCCTAACAACCCCATTTCTGGCTACGTACCTTAATTTGGAGGGCTAAAGCCCAACAACGTACTTAATTTGGAGGGCTAAAGCCCAACAACGTACTTAATTTGGAGGGCTAAAGCCCAACAACGTACTTAATTTGGAGGGCTAAAGCCCAACAACGTACCTGAATTTGGAGGGCTAAATATGAATTCCCAGGCAAAACCCAGGAAGGCATAAAATTAAACTGCTACAGCTTCAGCCACAGGTGCTGCTACAACAGGATAAATACTGACTTTCTTGCGAGTCTTACCCTTTCTTTCAAAAGTCACCACACCATCAACCAAAGCAAAAAGAGTATCATCTCTGCCGATACCAACATTATTACCAGGGTGAACTTTCGTGCCGCGTTGACGAATCAAAATGTTGCCAGCTTTGACAACTTGACCGCCATACTTTTTGACACCCAGACGCTGAGAATTAGAATCGCGTCCGTTACGTGTACTGCCTGTACCTTTCTTGTGGGCCATAGTATCCTCAAACTGTATTTACTATTGTTTATTCTGATTCAATTTCGCCGGTTTGGGGAGCTTCAACAACTTCTTGAGTTAAATCTCTCGCTGCCAAAACAACACCATTGACTGTAATAGAGTCAATCATAAAACGAGTTGTTTCTTGACGGTGCCCTTTTTTCTTCCGAGTTTTCTTTTTCGGCTTCATCTTGTAGACGAGGACTTTGCGGCCCCGGAAATGCCGCAGCACAGTTCCTTCTACTGTGGCATTTTCTACCAGAGGCTGGCCGATGTGAACATCGTCTTCGTGCTGGATCAGAAATACTTTGTCGATCGTGACTTTGGATTCAGCTTCGACGTGAAGCAGTTCGATGTCGTAGAAGCGGCCTGGTTCTACCCGAAATTGTTTGCCGCCGGTTTCAATGATTGCGTAAGTCATGGGATGGTTGTTGAGATTGCCGTACAGGTAGCTGAGTAGTCAGTTGACAGTTGACAGTTGACAGTTGACAGTTGACAGTTGTCAATTGTTAATAACTTTTGGCTGTGGACTGCTCTCCAGCTTTTGGAATGTCTTAACCTGATCCGAGCCGGATTTAGACAGACAATCTACAATTATTGCTGATTCGGGTATTTTTGTCAAGTTAAAACGCACTTGATATTTTCTGATTTGGGACTTACGCATCAAAACCAAAGAAACCGGGTTTTTTCGGAGATCCTTCGTTACAGCCGACATCAAGGGCAAAAACCCGGTTTCTGACCACCTGTGCATAAGTCCTATTTTATTTATTTACGGAATGTTTAGAGAGTTGAATGTAGAATTTCTCAGACTCTCTATTCTAAAGCGCGGCGGGTAAAAATGGCAAATCGCATATTTAAACTCTTAACTACTGATATTAAAGAACTGTGTTCCGCCGAAGCAGCCGAGGGAATCGGAGAAGCAGGAAAAGCAGCCGCTGAATTGGCGAAAATGTTCAAAGAACAAGGGCTAGATAATAGCAATTTGCTGCTAGAAGTTTTGAACTCTCCCTTAGCTCAAGTTGTGGGAACTGGATTGCCATTTGTCGGGATGGCGGCGAAACTGCTAGTATTTTTCATGGAAAAAACTCAAGAGCAGCCGACTTTAGCTGAGTGCATTTTCCTCGTCAGTCAGGCGGCTTATCTCGAAAGTTTTAAGGGATTTATTGAACAAGACGCAAGCTTGTTAAATCGCATCGGGCAAACTCCAGTTTCTGATAAAGTCAAACAGTTGCTTAAGAAACTGGCGGATTTGGAATTGAGCGATAAAGCAGCTAAAGAAACTGTGATTTGCTTCCGCGATTCGATGTTAGCTCAGGAATTTAACCGTTATTTAATCGAAGCTTGGGCAGTTTCCGGCGATGCTATGAAACATCTCGGACAGCCTTCTTTCAGCGAATGGCGGGAGGAACAGCAGAAATATCACAGCATTGATAAATACCTGGAAGATCAGGTTGCTGATAAACCAAAAGAAAAAGTATTTGCTGAAGAGTTTACATTTAAAGATATCTACGTGCCGCTGAAGGCAAAGCCAATTGATAAAAATGGCGATCCTATTGAATATGCAGAAGCTTTCAATTTAGAAACTTGGGCTAAGCAATTGCTTGAGGATAAGGATAAACAAAATTTAGTGATGTTTGTCGAAGCTGGACCGGGACGAGGTAAAAGTGTTTTTTGTCGGATGTTTTCTGACTGGGTGCGGCAACATTTGCATCCAGTTTGGACGCCAGTGTTAATTCGATTGCGAGATATTCCCACATTGCAAAAGAGTTTTCGAGAAACCCTAAAAGATGCAGTTAATGCTGGTTTTGCTAGTGATGACGGCTGGTTGATGGATCGAAACACGCGATATTTTTTTTTCTTGGATGGCTTTGACGAGTTGCTGATGGAAGGGAGAAGCAGCGGCGGTTTAGAGCAATTTCTCAAGCAAGTAGGACAATTTCAACGGGATTGTGAGCAGAGTTCGGAAATGGGACACCGGGTTTTGATTACTGGCAGAACTTTAGCTTTGCAAGGGATTGAAAGGCAAATGCCAGACAACTTGGAGCGAGTCCAAATTCAGGTGATGAATGACGAACTTCAGCAACAGTGGTTGAGCAAGTGGGAAGCCCAATTTGGGGCAGAAAATACCTCAGCTTTTCAGCAGTTTTTGCAAGACGAATGCTGTCCAGAACAGGTAAAATCAGACTTGGCGCGAGAACCGCTATTGCTTTATCTGTTAGCCGCGATGCACCGGGACGGAAGGTTAAAAGTTGAGGATTTTAAAGGAACGGACAGCACTCAAGCAAAAATTTTGATTTACAACCAAGCTGTGAATTGGGTACTCACGGAACAGCGCTCTAAATGGCTCAATCGCAATTTGACAGAATTGGAAACAGAGGATTTGCGGCGCATCCTGACAGAAGCAGGGTTGTGCGTGGTGCAGTCGGGAGTGGAATCCGCTCATGTAGCGATGATTGAGGAACGATTGAAATCAGACAACTCGGTTAAAACTTTACTTGAAGAAGCACAAAAACAGATTGGCGATAATCCCCTGAGAAATGCTTTGGCGGTTTTTTATCTTCAGCAAGGCAGTAAAGACGGTTCTGTGGAGTTTGTACACAAGAGTTTTGGTGAATTTCTGTGTGCAGAACGATTGAAAGAAAGTCTGGAAGAGTGGACGGAACCGGGAAAGAAAGGTAGAGGATTTAATACTAAAGACTCTGATATGGACTGGGAGATTTATGATTTGTTGGGTTATGGAGCGCTGACGGAAGAGATTGTGGAATATTTGATGGGGTTGCTAACAACTCCGGCTGTTGCAGGGGAGGAAAGTCCGTTTCGCCCTGTGGAGTTATTCGAGCGTTTGGAAGATTTTTATCTGCGGTGGTGCGAGGGGGAATTTAGTGATGCGCCGCCGGAAAGTTTGCCTCAGAAGAAAATGCGCTTACTGCGAGAGCAATTGAAAACCCAAGATTTAGGACAACGACAAATAGATGTTTATGCTGGTTTGAATGTGATGATTTTGCTCTTTGAGTTGCACCGTTACGGTCAGGAGAAAGATGAATTAAAAGGCAAAATGGTGTTTTATCCTTGCGCTAAACTGAATGCTGAAGGTAAACTTGACGATGCAAGTCGGTTGTTTCGTATCATTGGTTATAGCTATTGTGTTGGGGATTTTGGTTTTTTCCAAACAGTTGGAAGATTCCTCAGTGGCGCAAACCTCAGCGGCGCAAACCTCAGTGGCGCAAACCTCAGCGGCGCAAACCTCAGCCGCGCAAACCTCAGCGGTGCAGACCTCAGCGGTGCAAACCTCAGCCGCGCAAACCTCAGCGGTGCAGACCTCAGCGGTGCAAACCTCAGCCGCGCAAACCTCAGTGGCACAAAGCTCGGCAACGCAGACCTCAGCCGCGCAAAGCTCAGTGGTGCAGACCTCAGCGGTGCAAACCTCAGTCGCGCATATCTCAGCCACGCATACCTCATTGGCGTAAACCTCAGTCGCGCAATCCTCAGTGGTGCAAACCTCATCGACACAATCCTCAGTGGCGCAAACCTCAGCTGCACAATCCTCAGCGATCGCACTTTTGGAGATATCCAATGGGATGAAAATACCAAGTGGGAGAATATTCGAGGTTTAGATATAACCGTTAATGTGCCAGAAGGGTTAAAGCAACAGCTAGGAATGCAGTAGAAACATTTTTCAAGGCTTGGCGGATCATTTTTATGAACAGGCAAGATGCCTGTTCCACAAAGAGTGGATTTTCTTGTAGGGTGGGCATCTTGCCCGCCCCTAAAAGGCTTATTGATATACGAAGATCGATCGCACTTAATTCTATCCAAAAGCGCGATCTACCCAAAAGCGCGATCGCACTTAACTCAAGCCACAGCAGCAGAACAGTTATTCGATCGCAATAATTCCAAAGCCTGCTGTCTTACCCTACCTTCCATCACCTCAGTTTGCAAGGTAATAAAAGCCTCAAAATCTTCTAAACCGTACTTAGTCATCTGCAACTGCTGGCGCAACAGTTCCTCGGCCTCAACCGTTAAATAACCCGTTTCCAAAGCTTTTCGGACAATTGTACTGATTAAACTCATAGTAATTTCACCCTGAAGACACGCACGTTATAAACAATGGAGTTTTATCACTTGACCAACTCTACATTGAGTTTGTTTCAAAATTACCTTGAAATACGGTTAAATCTACCTTAAGGCGTACTTGAGGGTAGTAGCTTTTGATACACACAACTCTAGGAATTTTAACTTTAGACCGGATAAAACAAGTATATTTACTTGGTATTTAACAACAGTCGCCATTCTCTGACACCAAAAGGAGGAACCAGCAACCCAGTTTCTTTTTCACCTTTCACAGGCAAACTCAACCTTAAAGGTTGATTGCTTTCCAGTTGTATAATTATTGATTTAAAATCATATTCTCCGACATTGATCGGCAAATCCGACTCGCTCCAAATATCCTTGGCTTTACCAATTTTGCGATCGCCCGCAGCAACAGTTAGCGCTACAGGATGCTGCAATTCTGTTCCGGGAAATCCTACTAATCTCAGGTTAAAGGAGTTTACCAATCCCGACTGTACTCGCTTATACAAAACCACTTGCCATGCTCTATCATGAGTGTCGCGCAGGCTTTGTACGGAGCGGAACATTACTCTGTCTGCTCTTTCTGGATATTTGTGAATTGAGGCGAAGGCGGGCGGGCTAATAGCTAGGATTAGATACAAGCACAAGCTAATAATAGTTATAATCTGGCGCCAAAAATCATTTTTTTTCATATTTAATACTTCCAACGAAGGTTCGGTTCGTAGTGAGGACTTTAGTCCTTCTTATTTCCAATCAGTTTCGGCTTGAGATAACACGTAGGCGGAAACATCAATAATTTGTTGTTCCGACAAACGATCTTTGTAAGCGGGCATAATGCCTTTACCGTTGGTTACTAAATTTGAAATATTGGCGATTGAATCCATGCCGTATTTTTTTAAGGCTTTTTGTTTCAAGTTTTTGCCGCGCCTGATAATGTTGCTACCGTTGATGTGACAGCCTGCACAGTTGGTGCTGAAGACTTCGGGGGCGGTTGCGGTTGGCGGAGTTGTCGCTGTATCTGCGATCGCACTTTGGGAATTAGTGGCAATTTCTGCAAATGCCAGTGTCAGTATTAATAGGATGAGGGTGAGAATTTTTTTTAAGTTATTTGGCGAAATCATTTATTTGCAATTTTCTAATTACTGCTAGATTTGATGATAGCACTAAATCCATAACCGGAACAGGCAAGATGCCTGTTCCACAAAGAGTTAATTTTTATTCTATTTGTGGGTAGGGCTTCTAGCCCGCCCGAAAGGCTATATATTCATTCTTCCCAGTCGAAGGTGCGGGTAACTGCTTTTTTCCAAAACCGATATTTTTGCTCCCGAAGTGCGATCGACATTTGGGGTTCCCAAATACAATCCACCGCCCAATTATCCCGCAATTCGGCTAGTTGGCTCCAAAAACCCACCGCCAAACCAGCCGCATAAGCCGCACCCAGGGCAGTAGTTTCCGCTACCACAGGCCGCACCACAGGCACTCCCAAAACATCGCTTTGAAACTGCATTAGCGTGTGATTTCCCACCATCCCACCGTCTACTTTTAAAGATAAAAGCTGCACCCCAGAATCCTGATTCATCGCATCCAATACTTCCCGCGTTTGCCAAGCTGTCGCTTCCAATACTGCGCGCGCAATATGTGCCTTAGTTGCGTAGCGAGTTAAACCTGCAATTACTCCCCGCGCGCTGTCTTGCCAATAGGGCGCGTAGAGTCCAGAAAAAGCAGGTACAATGTAAACTCCGCCACTATCTTCGACGGTATTTGCTAATGTTTCTACTTCCGCAGATGTGTTGATGATGCCCAAGTTGTCGCGCAGCCACTGGACTAATGCTCCGGCGATCGCAATACTGCCTTCTAAAGCATACACAGCGGGCGATTCTCCCATCTTGTAGGCGACTGTTGTCAGCAATCCGTGGTTTGAAGGGACGATCGCCTCACCAGTATTCAGCAGCATAAAACAGCCCGTACCGTAGGTATTTTTCGCCTCCCCAACACTGAAACAAGTTTGCCCAACCAAAGCTGCCTGCTGATCTCCCAAAGCAGCAGCAATCGGAACATTTTCGAGCAATCCTTTTGCAAGTCCAAAAACTTGACTGGAAGGGCGAATTTCTGGCAACATCCGGCGGGGAATTCCCATGATTTCCAAAGTTTCCGCATCCCAATCGAGGGTTTGCAAATCCATCAGCATTGTGCGGCTGGCGTTGGTAACATCGGTAATGTGCGTGCCTCCTGTCATATGCCAAATTATAAAAGAATCGACATTGCCAAAAATCGCATCACCTCGATTCGCCGCTTCCCGCAATCCAGCGATATTGTCCAGCATCCACTTAATTTTGGGGCCGCTGAAATAAGTTGCTAGCGGTAAACCGCAGCGCGATCTAAATCGATCTTTGCCGTCAACTTCTGCTAAGCTAGTACAAATTTGGTGAGTGCGGGTATCTTGCCAAACAATCGCATTTCCGTAGGATTTTCCCGTATTCTTATCCCAAACAATAGCAGTCTCGCGCTGGTTGGTAATGCCGAGGGCTGCAATATCTTTCGCATCGATATTACCGATTTCCAGGGTATTTTTAATTACGCTTTGGGTTCGCCGCCAAATTTCCTCGGGATTGTGTTCCACCCATCCCGGTTGTGGATAGATTTGCTGGTGTTCTTGTTGGTTGCTGCAAATTATCTGTCCCAGGCGATCGAATATGATAAATCTGGTGCTGGTGGTTCCTTGATCTATTGCTGCTACGTATTTTTGAGACAAGAGTTTAAAACCTTTTTAAGTAGAAGAGAGGGTTGACAGTTGACAGTTTAGGTACGTAGTTGTGCTTGGGCGCTCTTTATAATATTAGGCAAGAGTGCTAATATCGAAATTACGTGCCTTGCCCCAAACGCGAGCCGACCTTTGAGCGCTACTTTTGGTGGTTTTATATTTTATATATCCTATCTAATAATAAAACCACCCTACTTAATTAAAGTGGGAGCGAATTCAGGAGCAGCTTCATATAAAATTGATATTAGCGTTCGAGTCTTTAAAGTCTATGATAATATGTAAAAGTCAAATTAATGTCAAAATTTTTAGTTTAGGGAAGTCCCTGCTTTGAAACTAGCAGAATTGCTCAGACTCGATCGCACAATTAAGGTTATTGGCTTTGACGACGCTCCGTTTTCTCGTACCAGCAGTAGTTTGGTGTCGATCGCAGGCGTGGTCTGCGGGGGGACTAGATTTGAAGGAATGGTCTGGGGACAAGTCCTCCCAGACGGATTAGATGCCACCGACGTAATTTGTCAGCTACTGCTAGGAGGGAAATTTTTACCGCAATTGCATCTCGTTTTGTTGGACGGAATTGCTTTCGGCGGCTTCAATATTATTGACCTTCCCAAGTTAGCATCGCGGCTGCAAATTCCTTGCGTTGCTGTCATGCGCCGCCAACCAGATTTAGCTGCTGTTGAAAAAGCCCTCGGTCATTTCTCAGATTCGGAATACCGTTTAGAATTGTTGCGCCGCGCTGGCAAAATTTACGCTTTTGAACCTTTCTTTTTTCAAGTGTGCGGCGAACAACCGGAAGTAATTGCACTGGTACTCCAGCGTTTGACTGATACTGGTAAGGTTCCTGAAGCTTTGCGTTTGGCTCATTTGATTGGGGCGGCTGTGATTACTGGTGTTAGCGGTAGTTCGGCTTGAATTTATTATCGGCAATTTAATTTACCGCCATAAAAAAGGTTCGTAGTGAGGACTTTAGTCCGCATCATTTATTATAAAACAAAAAGGTTCGTAGTGAGGACTTTAGTCCGCATCATTTCTTAGAGGACAAAAAGGTTCGTAGTTAGGACTTTAGTCCGCATCATTTCTTAGGAATGAGAATTAAATAACTTACAATTTTAATTATTGTGGTATGGGCGTCCCGCCCGTCTATAAAGGACGGGCGGGACGCCCATACCACTTTTAAGAGTGTAAATTATTTAATTCGCGATCCTTAGAGGACTAAAGTCCTCACTACGAACCTATGGGGATACGGATTTAAGATTATTTAGCTTCCGACAATCTCGCCCTCAAGTTCACCAAATTCGATTTTAGTTCCCAAGGCCAAAGTCACGGTACTTTCAGGTTCAATCATTTTCATGTCGCCTTGACTGTCTGTGGCCCACCAAGAGCGATCGCTCAAATTGATCAATCCTAAGGATAGCTCGTTTGGCGATCGAGAATTCACCAGCGCTACCACGCCGCTAGACGCCGTAGCCGTTAAACTCGGGATGTCAGAGGTGAATAGCTGAGTACCCGCAGTCAGAGGGATAACTCGACTTCCCAATGTCAGCAAAAATTGACCGTTGGCAAAAGCATTGGCTGGCGATGCTTGTGATAAAATAGTCGGCGTAACCCGAGCGGAAGTTGCAGTAGGCAAGTCAGAGTTTCCAACTGTAATTGTACAGTTACCGATTCTCTTTTGGTCGCCCGATCGCAAATAACTCACCGCCCCGCTATCAAAATTCTCGCAAACAATTTGACCCCCTTCCAATTGAAACCGCATCGCTAAAGGCGAAACATGAGGAATGTAGATAATAGACAAATTTTCATCGCTACCAAAAGTCACCGGTTCCGCACCAATAGTCAGAGTGCGATTGGTTCCGCTATCGTAACTAATTACCAGCCAAGCTTTGTTAAACAAAGTTTCGGCCACAACTAGCATAATTCCAATCCAAAAGCCGATCGCACCACAGCCAGCTAAACGGCCCGCCGTACCCGATAAAGTATAAGCAAACAGAATAAACAAACAACCGCCCAAAAGACCCCCCACACCGCCACCACCCGCGCCGCGCAGCATTCCTAAATTAGGAATTCGTTTAGAAAGTCCAAGCCCTAACAAACCGCCAGCTATTCCCCAGCAAATCACTCGCAATATTTCGTTTTCGCCATCGCCAATCCCGCTAAAAATACCTTCAGCGATTGCTCCAGAAATAGCCCCCGCAATTACACCAAACAATCCGCCATTTTTTAAAGATTGTTTGATTTGGGGCTTGCCTTTGATATAGTAATAGTAGCCGAACATAATTGCAGTAGCAATTCCGCCGCCTACCAATCCAAACCAGCGAGATGTGGACAATACACTGTCAAAAACAGATGTTGAATCATTGAGATGGTGCATGAAAGGTTCAGTGATGAGATTGCCGGCGAAACCGCCGACAGCACCGCTAATCCCAAACTGCAAAGCTTTTTTAAGGGCTGATAGATTTCTTTTCACGGCGCACCTGGTTAAAAGTGAGAGTCGATCGATTTTGGATTTTAGATTTTGGATTTTAGATTTCACCGATGAGTCTGGAAAATTGCACCTTAATCTAAAATTTGGGTTGCTCCGCGTCCGAGTGTGGGAAACTTGTATCCGTTTTTGGACGAGAGTCAAATTTAGCTACAAGCTTAAAAGTCGCCATTTCCGATCGACACCTGTCACCCCTCAGTCTTCCGCACCTCTGTTTGACACAGAAGTTTTTTAGCCTCGCGCCGTCGCCTTCGGGACAAGCCGCTGAAGGTTCGATGGCTGTAATCCTTGCTGATATAAGATTTTAGCGATTTCTTGACTTTGAATTTTTAACGAATTAGACGCCACCGAGGGCCCAAAAATGAAAAGGAATGTTACAAACTATTACGGTAACACTCAGAATGTGAACATAATGCCTCAAAATACTTGCGAGAGGTAGTTGCGTTAGAGAAGCAATATCCTGACTAACTGCCGAACAGTCACTCGATCGCCACTTACGGATCTGCTGCAATCTCGATCGTAGATTAAAGATCGCATCAATCATTTGTGGTATTCTAAGCGACAGGCTCAGTGCGGCCACAAAAAAACGCACCGGCGTGAAGAACGAGCGTCGTCAAACAGCGAAGGCAGACACCCGGTAACAACTTCAGCAGTTGCAGGCTGTGGAAAGTCCACCCTTCCCCGTCAAAGCTCCAGCCACCAGCGAAGCGAAAGGTACGGGATGAAAGCGCCCGAACGTCGCTAGTTCAACGCGGAGCAGTTCGCAATTGCAAAATATCCAGCGGGTACACACAAGATGAGTATCGTCACCAAATCAATCGTCAACGCAGACGCTGAAGCTCGTTACCTGAGCCCAGGCGAATTAGACCGCATCAAGAGCTTCGTCACCTCTGGTGAACGCCGCGTCCGCATCGCCCAAATTTTGAGCGAATCCCGCGAACGTATCGTCAAAACAGCCGGCGACCAACTTTTCCAAAAGCGCCCTGATGTTGTTTCTCCCGGCGGCAACGCTTACGGCGAAGAAATGACCGCAACTTGCTTGCGCGACTTGGATTACTACCTGCGTTTGATCACCTACGGAATCGTAGCTGGCGACATTACTCCGATCGAAGAAATCGGTATTGTCGGCGTCCGCGAAATGTACAACTCTCTCGGAACCCCGATTGCAGCAGTTGCCGAAGGCGTCCGCGCTATGAAAAATGCAGCTTCTTCGCTGCTCTCTGGAGAAGATGCTTCCGAAGCTTCCTCTTACTTCGACTACGTTATCGGTGCGATGCAGTAAGGAATTTAGGTTTTTGATTATAGATTTTTGATTGAACAATCGAGGGTTACTGATAACAAGCCAAAAGCTTTTGCAGATAATCAACTACTTGTAAATCTCAAATCCCCAATCCCAAATCTAAAATTCTAGCTCCAAAATTGGACTGACTCAGCCACTTTCTAGGAAACAAGACAACCATGCAAGACGCAATTACCGCCGTTATCAATACCTCTGACGTTCAAGGTAAGTACCTGGACAGCAGCGCATTAGACAAGCTCAAGAACTACTTCGCTTCTGGTGAACTGCGCGTCCGCGCCGCTACCGCCATCAGCGCCAATGCAGCCACAATCGTCAAAGAAGCAGTTGCTAAGTCTCTGTTGTACTCTGACGTAACTCGTCCCGGTGGCAATATGTACACCACTCGTCGTTATGCAGCTTGCATTCGCGACTTGGACTACTACCTCCGCTACGCCACCTACGCCATGCTAGCTGGCGACCCTTCCATCCTTGACGAGCGCGTGCTCAACGGTTTGAAAGAAACCTACAACTCCTTGGGCGTGCCCATCGGTTCTACCGTACAAGCAATCCAAGCAATGAAAGAAGTCACCGCCGGTTTGGTCGGTTCTGACGCTGGTAAAGAAATGGGCGTCTATTTCGACTACATCTGCTCTGGCTTGAGCTAAATCTAAGGAAGAAGGAAGAAGGAAGAAGGAAGAAGGAAGAAGGAAGAAGGAAGAAGGAAGAAGGAAGAAGGAAGAAGATTTATTTCTTACCTCCTTTAACTCTTAACTTTTAACTTTTAACTTTTAACTTTTAACTTTGGACTTATTACCTTTAGCTTTGAAAGAAGTCAGGGAAATTGAGAGTGATTGCTAGACCGTCAAAGGCCAGTCGAGAACGCCCGACGAGTTTTAACGAGCTAGTTTTGACTCCTAACTCCCTGACTTCAATCTTTTTAAAATCCATCTAAAAATCTGTAAACCTACTCAGGAGTTTGTTTCCCATGAGAATGTTTAAAGTGACTGCTTGCGTCCCCAGCCAAACTCGCATCCGCACTCAGCGCGAATTGCAAAATACCTATTTTACTAAGCTCGTTCCCTATGACAACTGGTTCCGGGAACAGCAAAGAATTATGAAAATGGGCGGCAGAATTATTAAAGTGCAACTGGCTACCGGTAAGCCCGGAGCTAATACTGGCTTACTTTAAAATCCGAGAATGGATTGATAGAGGGGAAGAGGTCGCGATCGACCTCTTTTTTTGTTTGTTATGATTTTAGCTAGGCTGTTCCACATTAAAATTGGATATTTGAGGCGGGCTAGAAGCCCACCCCACAAGAGGTTGATTATTTCTTGACGTGCAATTTAAATGCTAATTAGCTGATAAGACTTATGCACTCGCCCACAAATAAACCGGGTTTTTAAATCGACATTGAGGGTTTTAAGCAAATATTTGGCTAAAAAACCCGGTTTTTGACCACCGCGAATTAAGCTGGCGTGCATCTGATGTTTACAATCTTGTTTCTTGAAATTCTTGTGGGGTGGGCTTCTAGCCCGCCCCCAAATTAAATTCAAATGCACAACAGCTTAACTAATGATAAAGTTCGCGAGCTCTTAAGCTCGCACTCATAACTCATAACTCATAACTAATGACTAATGATATTCGACGCTTCATTCCATTTTTTGACCCCAGCGCGTCGCAATGGGCTGCGGAGGCCCGATGGCTGCGGTGGCTGACTTTTTTGTGGCTGTTTGTAGGGCTGACAGCATTGTTTTCAGCTTCCTATCCCATTGCCAATTCCGAATTGGGAGACGGCCTTTACTATTTTAAGCGGCAACTAATCGCAGTGGCGATCGGGCTGGCGGGCTTTAACTTAATGGTTTACTCCCCCCTGCGTTACCTGATGAAAACAGCTCAGTTGGGAATTCTGGTGCTGCTGGGAGTGCTGTGGTTGACCTTAATTCCGGGAGTGGGAACCACAGTCAACGGCGCAACTCGCTGGATATCTTTGGGCCCGGTGCCGATTATTCAACCTTCTGAGTTGATTAAACCGTTTTTCGTTCTGCAAAGCGCCCGCATTTTCGGCAACTGGCCTCGATTGACAAACAAAGTTCGGTTTACTTGGTTGTTAATTTTTGGTGCGATGCTGTTGGGCATTTTGTTGCAGCCGAATTTGAGTACCACGGCTTTGTGCGGGATGACTTTGTGGTTGGTGGCTTTGGCGGCGGGCTTACCTTACTTGCAGTTGGGTGGAACGGCTATAGGGGGAATGCTGTTGGCGGTTTTAAGTATTAGTTTTAAGGAATATCAGCGCCGCCGGATTATGTCTTTTCTCAATCCTTGGGCTGATGCGATGCAGGATGGTTATCAGTTGGTTCAAAGTCTGCTGGCTGTGGGTTCTGGCGGGATTTGGGGCGTTGGTTTGGGGATGTCTCAGCAAAAGTTATTTTATTTGCCGATTCAGTACAGCGATTTTATTTTTGCTGTGTTTGCTGAGGAGTTTGGTTTGGTGGGAGGTTTCTCGCTGTTACTGATGTTGGCGGCTTACGCTACTGTGGCTTTGAGGGTGGCGATGCGGGCGCGGAATGCTGAGTCTCAGTTGGTGGCGATTGGGGTGATGGTGGTGATGGTGGGACAGTCGCTGCTGAATATTGGGGTGGCGACGGGGGTTTTGCCGACTACGGGTTTGCCGCTGCCGTTTTTTAGTTATGGCGGTTCTTCGATGGTGGCGAGTTTGTTGTTGTCGGGGTTGCTGATTCGGGTGGCTAGGGAGAGTTCTGAGGCTGAGGTGGTTTCTCTGGATGGACGGCGGGGACAGCCGTCCAAGCCGAAGTTGCGATCGACCAACGGCAATACACAAGCTGAGTAATTTGTCAAGTTATTTCCGCTAAAACAAGCCCATGAATAAGACGGTATAGACGCGGTTTCAACCGCCGTTTTATCTATTGCCGCCCGTCACCCTTATTTGGCGGTTCTTCTTGTTTTTCTTGAGGTTTAGCTGTGATATCAGTTAATTCTTTTTTGTCTGGTTTTGGTGTTTCTGGAGTTGAGTTAGCCATTGGTTTATTGTTTAAGTAGATGCACCGTTTAATTATATCTTTTTTGACTGCAAAGGTATTGCTGTAGATCGCGGGAGCAATATCGAGACCAACAATTCTCATGCAGTGGGGTTTGATAGCCAATACTCGAAGACTTTATGTAGAGTGTAGATGCGAATAGATAGATGTCGGTTCTAGACTGCTTGAGGGTTGCAGCCAAACAAATCGGAGGTGGACGCAAAAACACCTTTATTAAGTATTAAATGCCGATCGCCATCTCGACTGATTAACCCTTGCTGCTGCAATTTTCCCAACATTCGCGTTACCGTTACGCGAGTCGTGCAAATAGTATTAGCAATATCTTGATGTGTCAAGCGGATGCTCAAACGAGTTCCCTCAACCACAGGCTGACCGAAGTCCTGTTGCAATAATAGCAGAAGTTGATACAAACGGTCTTCTACTCGGCGCTGTCCGGCGATCGCCAAAATTGATTCCATTTGTCGCAGCCGCCGCACCATTTGAGGCAACAACTCGTGAGCCAATTGAGGAGAAGCTTCAATTTCCACCATAGAATACCACATCAAATAAACGTCTGATGTTGCCGTAGCTCGGTAAGTCTGCAAGGAAGTCAACCACAAACCGAAACACATCGAAGGCCCCACCCAACCCAAAAGTCCTTCTTCTCCGGTGGGATAAAGGGTACTCAGTTGTGCTAAACCTTGACAGACGCGCCAAAGGCCTTGGGACATTAAAGGAATGGTTTCGCCCTTTGCATAAAAATGCAAGTTTCGAGTTGCTCCTGTGTTATGCTGGACTTCCGCTAAAAGTGCTTTCGATGTTGGTGGCATATCCGTTATTTCCAGCTAAAAAACATTAGTGTGAGACCTAGCGATCTCACTCTAACCGACCCAGGTAAAGGTTAGGTGATCGTTAGGTTAGCGGGAGTATAAGCTTTATCTACATTCAAATTCTGTATCAACAATTACTCAAGCTATGAGTGTGACATTGCTCAGAGTATCGTCGGAATATGTAATTTAAATGCTCAATAGCTTAAATTTTAAACATTATTTGAATCCCAATACGGTTCAGTTAAGACTTTCAATATAGATAAAATAACGATCTATAAAATAGACTTTGCGATTGCTTTCCTACGGCTCAAGTTCATAAGATTGTTCCTTGCAACGACCAAAAAATACTAACCAAGCGTATTGAGTTAAATGCAAATTTGATATCACATACTCTTAAACTTTCAAGGTGATTAATTGAGCAATTTATTCAGTCTAAAAATCTAAAGCCATCTGCTTTCGACTTCGGGAATTACTTGCACATCATCAAGTTCGGTGACTGCTTCTTCAAATCTGAGCCAGCGAACAACAGCGGTAAATGCGTGACAGCGTGCAGGAATGTCCCGCGCGATCGAATATTCGCCAAAAACCAGGCGTTGCTGATTTACGGTATGAAAGGCTAAATATGCCAGTCATAGAAACCAGTATCGACAAAGCTTGGGGATTTTCAACTTATTTTTTTTCATACCCTGATTAAGCAACGCAATTTTTATATGATGAGAATAAAACGGCATTGCGTCGCAGCCCCCGCACCCTGAGGAGTCGTGAAGCTCGATCGCCCTTCCGAACTGACCATTTGCTGCGACAACCTTCAAGAACTTCTAAAATAGTTCCAGCAGTATCAAAAGACAAGTCAGGTTTTTCATGGCCGATCAATTAATTCGCGCTACAGCCGCAGATGGTGGAATTCGCGCTGTAGCCGTCATTACCACCCGCCTCACCGAAGAAGCAAGAGGGCGGCACAAGCTCTCCTACGTCGCTACAGCAGCCCTCGGACGCACAATGTCAGCAGGGCTGTTACTCGCTTCCAGCATGAAGCGGCCCGAATCGAGAGTCAACATTCGCATCAAAGGAGATGGGCCCCTAGGCGGACTTCTGGTTGATGCGGGACTTGATGGGACGGTTCGAGGTTATGTCAGCAATCCCTCAGTGGAATTGCCGCCCAATGCTAAAGGCAAACTTGATGTCGGCGGCGCCATCGGTGACGGCTATTTGTATGTGGTGCGCGACGCTGGATACGGCTTCCCTTACTCAAGTACGGTAGAATTGGTTTCCGGCGAAATTGGGGACGATCTGACTCACTATTTGGCAACCTCGGAACAGACTCCTTCGGCTCTGGTTTTGGGGGTGTTTGTGGGGGCGGCGGGGGTGCAAGCTTCTGGGGGCGTGCTGTTGCAGGTTATGCCGAAGGCGGCGACGGATGAAGAACTTGTGCAAACTCTAGAATCTAGGGTGACTGCACTGTCGGGCTTTACGCCGTTGCTACAATCGGGCAAAACGCTGCACCAGATTCTGGAAGAGTTGCTGGGTGATATGGGCCTGGAAATTTTCCCGGAAACTCAGATGGTGCGCTTTCACTGTGGCTGTTCGTTCGATCGAGTTTTGGGAGCTCTGAAAATGTTGGGCGAAGCCGAACTCCAAGACATGATCGAAAAAGATGGCGGGGCTGAGGCTACTTGCCATTTCTGCAATGAGGTTTACAAGGCTAACAGCGACGAACTTGCCGAACTAATTGGCGATTTGCGATCGAATTCCGGTTCTTGAGACCATAATGTGTAATTGGCTCTATTGAGTGCGAGTTGGGGATGACCGAAAAACCAGGAGCAAGCCCCTGGCGACCGACTTGGGGATAAGCCGGAGGCGACTTCAGTCGCCTAGAACTCTACGTCGAGGAATTTGAATAAACGGAATATTATTTATTCAGGCTGGTTGTAAAATGGTGCAATGTTGAATCTCACCTACGAATACAAACTCATTCCCACCGACGCACAACGCGAAACTATCGACCAGTGGCTGACTATCTGCCGCAAGGTCTACAACTTTGCATTGCGAGAACGGAAGGATTGGGTGAACTCCCGTAAGTGTGATGTCAACTCATGCAGCATCCGGCAGGAATACATTATCCCCGCTGATGCACCCCGTCCAACCTTTGCGCGGAGCGTGCAAAACGCTTTCCCAGGCAAAGCAGTTGATTCCTGAACTGAAGCTACCTCATACCCATGTCTTGCAACAGGTGTTGCGCTTTCTTAGAGGCAGCGTTTGTGGCGATGTGCGATCGGGGGCACGGGTTTCCTAGGTTTAAAAAGCCGATGCGCTCATTTGTGTTTCCGCAATTAAACCTAGAATCCGTTCAACGTTTTGAGGGTGCAGACTGGGTTAATTTGCCTAAGATTGGCCCCGTCAAGATACATCTATCGCGCCCGATTTTAGAGGGGTTTGAAGTTAAGCAAATTCGTATTGTGAAGCGAGCATCTGGTTACTATGCCATGCTCACTTTGCAATGTGATGTTGAAGTTCCTCAAGCATTGCTATCGGGACAATGGGTCTAAAGCCCCGTCCTTATAGGACGGCTTTAATTATTCCTGACTTTTTTGGCAAAACCTAGTATAATAGAGCAAGAACAAAAGTAAAAAAATGAAAGCAAGGTATCAATACAGATTTTATCCAACCGACCAACAAAAACAGAGCTTGGCTCAATTATTTGGTTGTGTTCGAGTGGTCTGGAATGATGCACTTGCACTTTGCAAGCAATCTGAAAAGAAACCCAAATCAGCAGAACTTCAGAAACTAATAATCACTCAGGGTAAGCAAACAGAAAAGAGGGCATGGCTGAGTGAAGTATCGGCAATCCCCTTACAACAGTCAATAGCAGACTTAGAGACAGCGTTTAAAAACTTCTTTGAGTCTTGCAAGGGACAAAGAAAAGGGCGCTCAAGCGGCTATCCCAATTTCAAAAAGCGCGCAAACAGTCAGTCTGCAAGATTAACTCGCGGGGGGTTTTCAATCAAGGGAGATGGGGTTTATTTAGCCAAGATTGGAGTTGTTAATCCAGTCTGGTCTAGGAAATTGCCGTCAGTTCCTAGTTCTGTAACCGTTATCAAAGACTGTGCCAATCGCTATTTCTTAAGCTTTGTTGTAGAGATTAATCCCGATCTAGTCGAAGCCAAAAACCACAGCATCGGCATCGATCTGGGCATTAAAACCTTTGCAGTAATGAGTGATGGAACATCAGCTCAAAGCCCAATCTACAAGCAGCTAGACCGAAGAATTCGCTCTCTTCAACGCAAGCTAGCAAGGCAACTCAAAGACTCAAAACGCCGAAATAAAACCCGGCTTCAAATTGCCAAACTGCATAACCAAATTGCAGACACGCGCAAAGACTTCCTGCACAAACTGTCAAGCAAAATAGTTAACGAAAACCAAGTAATTGTTTTAGAAGATTTGAACGTGTCTGGCATGGTCAAGAATCGCAAACTTGCGCTTAGCATTAGTCAGCAAGGATGGTATGAGTTTAGGGTACTGTGTGAGGCTAAATCTGAACAGCTAGGCAGGGAATTTAGGGTAATTAGTCGCTGGGAACCTACCAGTCAGGTGTGTGCAGATTGCGGGTTTAAGTGGGGCAAATTAGACCTCTCTATTCGTTCGCTGTTGTGCCTTAATTGTGGCACTCAGCAAGACAGGGATTTGAATGCTGCGAGAAATATAGAAAAAGTCGGGATAGGGCATTGCCACGACTCTAAACGGGCGCAGAGGGGACGTAAGACTACTTCGGTAGCAGACCCCTGTGAAGCGTCAAGAATCACCGCACTTTTAGGGCGGTGAGTATGTCAACTAATCACGAAATTTTGTTTGGGGCGTTGTGGGCGATGGCGTCGGGCCCCGCAAGCTACGGCTCTTGCAGTGTTCCGCCTGCAGGAGTATTTCATTCAGTTGACAGTTGACAGTTGACAGTTGACAGTTGACCTCTACCTAGAAGGAAGTGGATTGGAGTAATGAATAATCTTCTTTTAAATTATCCCCATAAGGGATAGGCTTGAAACCAATTCTTTCTGGTAAAAGTGATGGATACATTCTATAGAGCAGTGGATATCAGCGATCGCAGTTTTAAAATAACTAACACTGGCTGGTTGCTGTTTGTGGTGAGCGGAGATTTATGAGTCAAGATCGCAAAACACCAGGCCGTTGGTCTGCATCAGAATCCTTGGAGTCAAAAAAGGATACTTCCTCGCTAGTGCCAATTCCAGCCAGGAAAAATCGCGCTGAGCGACTTAAAGAAATCCGAGATTTGGTTACTTCAGGAAAACTGCCGGGAGGGCATCTGGAACAGCAGCCGAAAGAGTCTGGAGAAAACTCGCAACCGCCACGTGACCCCTATCGGCTGTGGCGCTTCTGGTCGAAAAAATGGCAGTTTTGGCTGGCGGTGAGTTTGCTGATGTCGGTGGGTATGGGGTTTGTGGCAATTTCGTCTTTGCTAAACCTAACCTCGCAGTCGAATTGCTCGAAGATTTTTTGGCCGACGGCTTCTGCTAACGATCGCTTTTTTTGCGCTCAAGAAGCAGCCAGCAAGCGGACGGCGGATGATTTGCTGCGGGCGATCGAATTAGTGAACGCTTTGCCCCAAGATCACCCGCTACGATCGAGAATTAACGGTCAGATCGATCGCTGGTCGCAGGATATTCTCAGGTTGGGAAATTCTAGTTTCCAAGAAGGAAAGCTGGATGAGGCGATCGCGATCGCCCGCAAGGTTCCTCAAGACGTTCCCGCTTACGCGACGGTGCGACAGCAGATTGAAAAGTGGCAGTCAACATGGAGCGATGCAGAGAAACTTTACCGCACGGCAGAAGACCACTTGCGTCAGGAAGAGTGGGGGCTGGCTTTCCGCCAAGCTACTCTGCTGTTGGATACGGGAAATACTTTCTGGGAATCGACGAAGTATGAGGAACTCACTAAGGTAATTCAGACGACAAAGGCTGAGGGCAATAAGTTGGTAAAAGCCAGAAATACAGCCTCGGAGGGAGGGCTGGACAATCTGGTGACGGGGATTAAACTGGCTCAGGGCATCGATCAAAAGAGTTATTTGTATCAAGCTGCCAATAAGCTGATCGCGGAATTTAGCAAGAAAGTGATGGCGATCGCCCAAAAACGCTTGCAAGCAGGGGATTGGCAGCAGGCGATCTCGATCGCTAACAAGATTCCAGAGGCTGCAAATTTAAAGGAACAAGTACAGGATTTTAACGAATTGGCTCAGGCTACGGCTCAGGCTTTGACCGGCTCTGTTGATGGTTTGTCTAAGGCGATCGATCTGGCTCAAAAGTTGAAAGACGGCCGCCCTTTGTACAAACAAGCTCAAGATTTAGTCGGCCGCTGGCAGCAAGAAATGGCTGATGTGAAAATTTTGGATTTGGCAAGTAGGCTGGCAGCGCCGGGAGGGGTCAAGGACTTGAGGGCTGCGATCAGCCAATTGCAAACAGTCCCGGAATCAAATCCCCGCTCTAAGGAAGCTCGGACTCAAATCGATCGCTTGAGCCGTCAAATCGAACTGCTAGAAGACAGTCCGTACCTGCAAAGAGCTAACGATTTAGCGACTACCGGCGATCCAAATTCTCTGGAAGCAGCCGTAGCTCAAGCTTCTCGGATCGGCCAAGGAAGAGCGCTTTACGGGGAAGCTCAAACCAAAATTCAAGCTTGGATCGAGAGAAGACAGCGCCTTCAAGACCAGCCGTTTTTGGAGAGAGCTCAGCAACTAGCGGCTAGGGGTAATTTGGCCGAGGCCATTGAGATGGCACGCCGGATTCGATCGGGACGGGTGCTATATGAGGAAGCTCGATCGAACATTCGGACTTGGGAAGCTCAATTGCAGGGCGAGCAAGGCTTGCAGAGCGCCCGTCAGGCCGCCCAAGCGGGAACTGCTGACTCCTTGCAAGCAGCAATTACGCTAGCCCTTCAGGTACCCGATACGAGTTCGCTCCGCTGGCAGGCTAGTGAGGCGATCGAGGAGTGGAGCCAGCGAATTTTGGCGATGGGTGTGGAACAATCGTCGTCGGATCTGGCTGGGGCGATCGCGACTTTAAAGAAAATTCCCTCCGGTTCTCGGGCTTTTGAGCAAGCGCGATCGCAAATCAAAATTTGGGAGGAATCGCTGAATCCTCCGGCTGCTGAGTCACCGACTGTGGCTCCCGAACCCCCGGAAACCGAGCCACCAAGCCGGTCTCCGAGCCGTTAGGCTATAGCTGGTAAAAGTATAGTCATCTATTACATGACATGGGAGGCATTGAGTCCCTCCCCTTTCGCTTTCACTTTGAGCGGATTAACCCGCCTCGGCTGAGCTACACAGCTCCCTATCAAGAGTGCTAAAAGCATTTGGGATTGCTTTTCTTAAGATATTATAAGACCCATTAACATCGGCATTAATCAATCGACCCAACGACGTTTTGTACAATCCTCTCTTAATTCGCGAACCGCTAAATGTGACATCCTGAGATCCAATATTTCCGTAGACAGGAATTGGATCTAAATTCAGAAAATTCGATTTGGAAGTATAGGATTCCTCTTGCTCTATTACCTTTATTCCAACCAATTCAGCTTTGTATTTCAACATTTCAATTAGCCGAGCATGAGGAATATTGACAAAGTTTTGATTGGTTCTCTTGCCTAAATTAATCTCATTTTTCCATTGTAAGTTTTTGCCAATTACTAGCATCCCTATCTTTTGTGATGCGAGCAGATTGATTATCTGGCGACTGGTATGATGCAAGTAATTATCAACTTTTTGATGGCGGCAACGAGTTAGGCGCCCAAGACGTGATGACGAGCAGCGGTTTCCTTTTAATTGAGATTGCAGTTGTGCTTTACGTTTGTTGTAGAATTGATTAATTGATTTGAGTGGTCGCCCGTTTATCAGTAAAGGGACAAACCCCGGCTGATTTGAAGTTAGCGCTACTAAATTATTCAATCCTAAATCGATACTACCTACTAATTCTTTTTTGTTTTCGATGGTGGGCTCCGGCTGAGTACAGGCATTGTAAATTACCTCAATTACATAGGAATCACATTTTGGCACTAATCTAATTTGACAAATTTTCTCTGGTTTGACCTGGGTTTTAATTAAAATATTAGTACCGGAAAGCTTGATAATTCCTTTCTTGAGTTCCTTGCTACTAATGGCTTGAATCGTATAGACTAGAATATTCCGACCCTTGACTTTATCTTTGTACTTCGGTAATTTCGGGCGACCGCTAAATTTTGTGGGGTTATTTTTGTAAGCTTTGACTGCTTCAAAAAAAGACTTCCAATTTTTGTCTAATATCATTAATATTTGTTGACTTACCTTGGCTGGCAATTCTTTGTATGCTTGATGAGATTTCATCAAACGATTCATTTCGTTGTAATTGATATAACCCCATCCGTAAACAAAACTTTGACGGATAATGTAGTTAGCGGCGTTATACAAATTTTTGGATTTAAAGGCTAGTACATCAATTTCAATAAAACGGTGTTCGGTGGATTTAATGATGTGTCTCTCTGCTAGTTGCATTTAGACTCTCCATTTTTTAACGATCGCTATAATTCTCGCTTGTTGACCTTCTGACTATATGATACTACCATTGCTTACTATTGCTTGCAAACTTAATGAAGTTTTATAATACCATTTTGGATTTGGGATTTTTAAGTTTTCCGTAAGGTGTGTCGCCATAGCCAATCTTCAAAAAAGACCGACAATCTAATAGCGACGCACCAGGGAGCCAGGGCGAACGCATCTAAACTTTATATTAACAGAATATGGTATATTGGACAAGAATTATTGAGTAACTACAAAACATTTAATTAGGGTTCACCTGTATG